>NZ_JBHWJJ010000046.1:0-54428 GCF_042732005.1 Streptomyces sp. NPDC059851
CGCCCTCCTTACCCGGGCTTTCGCAACCCCCTGCGAACACGCCTCCGCCTGCCGGGGGGTCCCCGCCAGGCCCCCCGGTGGGCGCCACGCCCCCCGCGGGGGGCGCCCACGGTTCTTCGCGTCCGGAGCCGGACGGCTCAGGACTGGTTGCCGCCGCCGTTGAGCTGCACCCCACCGAGGAGCGGGGAGGCCTTCGTGGCGCCGTTCGCCAGGCCGAGCACCTCGCCGGGGGCGTCGTTCCGGATCTCGTTGACCCGCTGGGCGGTGCCCACGACCTTGTCGACCGTCTGGCCCTGCTCTGCCAGTCCGTTGCCAAGGGTCTGCGGAAGCGACTCGGTGACGGGCGCCAGCGAGTCGAAGGCCTGTGTCGCCCCGCCCGTCAGGCTCATGGGCGGCATCGCGGCCGCGCCGTCGGCGGCGAACGCGGGAGCGGAGGCGCCGAGGGCGGCAACGGAACCGGCGACGACAGCGGCGACCTTCGAAAGCTTCATTGTCGAAATCCTTTTCCAGCGGTGACCGTCGCACCGCTTTTGCCCTGGGTAACGATTCCGTGCCGCAGCGGAAACGCGTAGGACGGGCACGGCGACGGCCGGAGAATCCACCAAAGGATTCTCCGGCCGGTATTTTTCCGACGACGGTTTACGGCCGCGTCAGGCCGTGCGGGCCCTGCGGTACAGGACCGCGCCGCCCAGGACGAGGGCGGAGGCGAGGAGCGCCGCGACGCCGGCCTGGCCCGCGCCGGTCTCGGCGAGGACGGGTGCCGGGGCCTGCGCGTCGGCGGGTGCCGGCACGGGGACGGGAGCCGGCGCGGGGACAGGAGCCGGCGCGGGAACGGGCGCAGGGGCCGGGAGCGGCACGGGCGTGCTGCCGTGCGGTGGCGCGGGGGCCGGGACCTCTTCCACCGGTGCGGGAGCCGGAAGCGGCCGCGGCGCCTCCTCGACCGGGGCCGGAGCCGGAGCCGGGGCGGGCAGCGGCGCGGGGGCTTCGGTCACCGGCCCGGGGGGTGCCTCCTGGACCGGCGGGGCCTCGACCGGGGCGGGAGCGGGCAGCGGGCGCGGGGCCTCCTCCACCGGAGCCGGGGGCTGCGGGTGTTCGGCCGCGGGGGGTGCCGGCGGCGCGGGGTGCGACCGGGGCGGCTTCGGGGCGGGCGGCGCAGGGTGTTCGGCCGGGGCTGGCTGCGGGGCCGGTCGGCCCTGCGGATGGTCGTCGCACTCCTCCTCTGGCCCGCTGTGGCGGCCTTCGGGGCGCACGTCGTGCCGCGGGTCCTCGTGGCGCGGTGCCGCGTGCCGGGGGGCCGCGTGGCGCGGCGAGTGGCGGAGGTGTTCCTCGCCGCGGGGGCTGCCGTGCCCGGCCTCCGGGCCGGGCTGCCCCGGCAGCCCGTGCCGCGCTGCCCCGTGCTCCTGGAGGTAGCGGTCGAAGGCCTCGGCGTGCTCGGGGCTCAGGTGGCGCCCGTACGCCTGCCCGCCGTGGTGGCCCTGCGGATGGCCGTGCTGCTGGCTCTGCTGCTGGTCGTGCTGGTGCGCCGCCGGACCGCTCGGGGTGGCACAGGTGTTGCCGAACGAGGGGTTGAGCGCCGCGCCGCCGTCCACACTGTTGCCGCACACGTTCGGCGAGAGGGTGATCGGTACCGAGACGCTGTTGCCGGACAGCACACCCGGCGAGTGCGAGGCCTCGGCCACCGCCCCAGGGGACGCGACGGCCGCGCCCGTGGCGATCGACAGCAGGCTGGAGGCGGCCGCGGCCGTGAGCACTCCCTTGCCCAGTACCTGTCGGCTCAGTACCTGTCGCATGGGTCCTTCCCTGTCTACCGGCGCGGGGGCCGGTGCTGAATCGAAGGTGGCCCCGGAGTGCACCGCCGTGCACTCCGAGGCCGCCCCGAGGAGGTTCGCCGCGCGGGCGCAGAGGCTTCGTCAGGCGTTGACGCAGGTGTTGCCGAACGCCGGGTTCAGGACGCCGACGAGGACGTTGACGGTGTTGCCGCAGACGTTGACGGGGATGTTGACCGGAACCTGGACGAGGTTGCCGGAGACCACGCCGGGGGAACCCACGGCCGCGCCGTCGGCGGTCGAGTCGGCCATGGCGGGGGAAGCGGCACCGGCGGCCATCAGAGCGCCGGCGGCCAGCACCACTGCCTTCTTGTACGTCATGTGATTTCGATCCTTTCCCGCAGCGGCTTGTCCGCTGCAGAAACAACAACGAGTGGGCGGAGGAAAAGCAACCCGGCTTTCCGGGGCTTCAGGAATTCCTTCGGCGCCCGAACGGCCGGAAATTCGGTGGACATTGCCGAAGCGGTTTCCGGGCGGTCGGGGCCGTACGCGGCGAGGCCGCCGCGACCCTGGGGTGCGACGGCCTCGGTGGCGCGGGGGAGGGTCAGCTGCCGACGGAGGCGTTGCCGGACAGGATCGGGATGTTGTCCAGGATGTGCGAGAGCGGCTCGTCACCCTTGGCCTGGGTGGAGTTCTCGACGCACTGCTGGTTCATCGGGTTGGACAGGATCGGGATGTCCTGGACGCCGACGTTGACCAGGGCGAGGAGCGACTGGGCGTTGACCTTCGCGGGCAGGGCGATGCAGGGCTTGTTGAAGGAGCCCTGGATCAGCGCCATCTGCGGGCTCATGTTCCCGTACGTGGCCTGGTTGCCGTAGATCTGGGACGCGCCGTTGCCGTTGACGGTGTTGATGCCGTTGTCGTTCCCGATGGCCATCGCCTGCGGCGCCGCGGCGGCACCGATGCCCACGACCGAGGCCGCGGCCGCCGCCGTGGCCATCATCTTCTTGATCATTGTGGTCCCTTTTTTGCAGGATTGCCCGGTACTTGAGCACCCGGGTCAACGGGGCGCCGTCGGCTCGGGTTGCGTGGCTTCACCCGGATGCCGCCGTTTCGGGTGGCGCGGTTGACGCTCGGGCGTGCGGTCAGCGGTTGACGCAGACGTTGCCGAACGCCGGGTCCAGGAAACCGACGACGCTGATCGCGTTGCCGCAGACGTCGATCGGGATGGCGCCCGCGGTCGCGTCGTTCGCGGCGGCGGGACCCGCGCCGCCCATCAGAACCGCCGCGCCGGCCGCTGCGACGGTGGTGCCGCGCGCCAGCGTCTTCTTCATCTCCGTTTTTCCTTTCGGTTCGAACAGCGGTGCACCCGCATAACGACTCGCCGCCTGCGAGGGTGCGTGGTATCGCCCAAAAGGCCGTACGTGCGAGTCCGGCGTGATTCCGGGTCGGGTTTCTGACAAAGTGCACTCCTGTTTTGTCCCCCTTGATCGAATATGGAGACAGGGTCATGGGTTCCTCCCCCAGAATCCTCGGCGCGCTCGGCCTGCTGTCCTGCCTCGTACTTTCGGCCGCCGTCCCCGCAGCGGGGGCGGAGGCCCCGCCGGGCCCCAGGGAGGCGCCACGGATTCCGTTCACGCAGCGTTACCAGTCGGTGCACCACGGCGGGCTGGTGCGGGCCTCCAACTCCTCGATCGGCTGCCGCCAGGAGGTGGCCCCCGACGCCGCCCCGTGCCCCGAGGTCAAGAAGGGTGCGGCCGGGATCAACAGCGACTTCGAGATGTTCTACAGCGAGGTCGACAAGGACCCTGACACCTACAACTCCACCCGTGCCGAGCTCAAGGTCCCGCAGGGCGCGAAGGTCTCGTACGCCCGCCTGTACTGGGGCGGGAACCTGCGCGTCGGCGAGCAGAAGCCGCCCGAGGACAACGGGCGGGTGCTCGTCGCCGAGCCGGGCGGCGCGTACAAGGAGGTGCTCGCCGACACGGTGATCGGGCACCGCACCGACGAGGGCAGCGACGCGTACCAGGCCTCGGCCGACGTGACCCCGATGGTCCGCAAGGGCGGCGCCGGCATGTGGACGGTCGCCCAGCTCAACATCGCCATGGGTCAGTCCGAGGTGGGGGCGTGGGGCGGCTGGACGCTGGTCGTCGCCTACGAGCACCCGCAGGAGCCGCTGCGCCGGATCTCGCTGTGGGACGGCTTCCAGGGGCTCGGCGCGGGGGCGGGCGAGGCAGCGGGCGAGGCGATCGACATCGCCGGTCTGGACGCTCCGGCCGGGGCCGCGGGCAAGGCCGGCGTGGTGGCGTACGACGGCGACCGGGGCGCCCTCGGGGACTCACTCACCGTGGTCGCCGACTCCGGCCGTCGGACCGACGTCAGTGACGAAGAAAACCCTTTCAACGACGTCATGAATTCCACCATCACGGAATTCGGACGCCCCTCGTCCGTGCGACAGCCCGAACACTTGAACAATCTCGGATATGACGCGGACGTGTTCGACCTGAGTCCCGTCCTCTCCGGTGGTGCCCGCAGCCTGAGCTTCAGGTTCACGGGCGAAAGCCAGGGCCAATTCCTCGGCGTGCTCTTCGTGCAAACAGACGTGCGTCGCTGAACCCAGGAGACCGCTCCGCGTGCCGACACAGCCTCCCCCAGCCCAGTCCTGCCCCGTGCAGCGTCCGACCGCACCCCCTCTGACCGTCCTGCACCTCGTCCAGCCCGTCGACGGCGGGGTCGCCCGCGTCGTCGTCGACCTCGTACGCGCCCAGACCGCCGCCGGCCTGCGTGCCGTCGTCGGTTGCCCGCGCGGCGGCCGGCTCGCCGAGGAGGCCCGCGCCGCCGGCGCCGACGTGCTCGCCTGGCGGGCCGGGCGCGCCCCCGGACCCGACCTGCCGGCCGAGGTCCTCGGCGCCCGCCGGGTGATCCGCCAGGTCCGCCCCGACGTCCTGCACGCCCACAGCGCCAAGGCCGGGCTGGCCGGCCGGCTCGCGGCCCGCGGGCGGATCCCCACCGTGTTCCAGCCGCACGCCTGGTCGTTCGACGCGGTCGGCGGAGCCACCGGCGCCCTCGCCCGGCGCTGGGAGCGTTTCGGTGTCCGTTGGGCCGACCGGGTGCTCTGCGTCAGCGAGGCGGAGCGCCGGGTCGGCGAGGCGGAGGGGATCGCCGCCCGCTGGTCGGTGATCCGCAACGGGGTCGACCTGGACCACTACCGCCCCGGCGGCCCGGACCGGGCCGCGGACCGCACCGCCGCCCGGGCCGAACTCCCGCTGCCCGCCGCCTTCCTGGGCGACGGGCCGCTCGCCGTCTGCGTGGGCCGGCTCTGCCGGCAGAAGGGCCAGGACGTGCTGCTGCGCGCCTGGAGGGAGGTGCTCGGCAACCTCCCCGAGGCCCGCCTCGCCCTCGTCGGGGACGGCCCCGACACCGAGAAACTGCGCCGTTCGGCCCCGCCCGGAGTGCTCTTCGCGGGCGGTGCCGCCGACATCCGACCGTGGCTTCGGGCCGCCGATCTCGTTGTACTGCCGTCGCGGTGGGAAGGCATGGCGCTCGCCCCACTGGAAGCCATGGCCTGCGGCCGACCGGTCCTGGTCTCCGACGTCAGCGGCGCCCGGGAGAGCCTGCCACCCGGCCAGGGACGGCTCTGCCTGGTGCCGCCGGAGGACCCGACGGCACTGGCCAAGGCCTTGGGACGGCTGCTCGCCGAGCCGCGGCTGCTCGCCGAACTCGGCGACCAGGCCCAGCAGCACGCCCGGACCGAATGCGACGTGCGGCGGACCACGGACGCGGTCACCGGTCTGTACCACGAACTGCTGGGCAGGCCCCGGCCCTCGAACCAGGAGCGCATCAGCCGATGACGATGGACAGCGCACCCCCCCGGCACACCGGGCAGGGCGGCACGGGGCACGCCGGCGGCGCCGCCGCCGGCACGGCCGCCGTCCCACGGACCGTCACCGCCATCCACCCACCACGCCGGCCCGCCGCCGACCCGGCCGGGCCGCTGGTGCGGCAGCGGCGGGCGCGCCGCCGCCACGGGGCCTCCCCGCTGCTGGCCGCCGACGCGCTGGCCGTGGTGCTGACCACGGCCGCCGCGCCCGGGCTGGAACTCCCGGGTGAAGCGGCCGGACCGCTCGCCGTCCTGCTCGCCCTGCTGCACGTACAGGGCGGGCTGTACCGGCCGCGGCTGGCCCCGTCCGCCCTGCTCGAACTGCCCGCCCTGGCCGGGCGGGCCGCCGCCCTGTGGTGCGGGGCCGCCGCCGTCGTCGCCGCCGTCGAACCCCGCCAGGCCCTCGGCTGGTGGGCGCTGCTGGCCGCCGTCTGCCTGCAGACCGCCCTGACCTGCGCGGGCCGCGGGCTCGTCAACCAGCTCCGCCGCCGCTCCGTCCGCCGCCGGCCCGCCTCGGCACTCGTCGTCGGCCCCGGCGACGGAGCGGGCGCGGTCGCCGCCGCCCTGCACGGACACCCCGAGTACGGCCTGCGGCCCGTCGGGCTCGCCGACACCGGCGCCCGCGCCGACGGCGACGGCGCGATGCCCGTCCTCGCCACCCACGAGGACATCCGGCGCGCCGTCATCCAGAACTCCGTCCGGGACGCCGTCTTCACCCGGCCGCCGGAGGCGGACGAGCACACCGCCTCCCTCGTCCGCCTCTTCCACGACCACGGTTGTCGGCTCTGGCTCGCCGACCCCGCCGGAACCGCCAAGGTCACCGGCATGCGGGTCGCCCAGCCCACCGACCAGCTGTGGGGGTACGCCGTCCAGCCGCTACTGCCGCGCCCCGCCCGACAGGTGGAGCGCTGGGTGAAGCGGAGCCTCGACAGCGCCATCGCCCTGAGCGCGCTGATCGCCGCCGCGCCACTGATGGGGGCCTGCGCGCTGGCCGTACGGATCTCGGACGGGCCCGGGGTGATCTTCCGCCAGGAGCGGGTCGGCCTGTACGGGCGCCCCTTCACCCTGCTGAAGTTCCGTACCCTGCGCGCCGACGAGCACGAGTCCGCCACCCGGTGGACCGTCGCCGGCGACAACCGGATGAGCCCCGTCGGCTCCTTCCTGCGCAAGTCCTCCCTGGACGAGCTGCCGCAGCTGTGGAACGTCGTGCGCGGCGACATGAGCCTGGTCGGGCCGCGGCCCGAGCGGCCCTTCTTCGTCGCCAAGTTCAGCAGCGTGCACCCGGGCTACGAGGCCCGGCACCGGATGCCCGTCGGGATCACCGGGCTCGCCCAGATCAACGGGCTGCGCGGGGACACCTCCATCGAGGACCGGGCCCGCTTCGACAACCACTACATCGACACCTGGTCGCTGTGGCAGGACCTGTGGATCCTCGCCCGCACCGCGGCCTCCTTCTTCCGCTTCCGGCTGGGGGGCAGCTGACCATGAGCCTCGCCATGACGACGGTCGGCGGTGCCGGAGCCCGGCCCGACGTCCTGCTGCAGCTGCGGCGGCAGTGGCCGCTGCTGCCGCTCGCCGCGACCGTCCTGATGCTGCTGGTCCCCGTCCCCGCCGGTGACGCGACCGCATCCGGCAAGGTCGGCCCGGCCGACGCGGCCTCGCTGGTGCTGGTGCTGGTGTGCGCGGTGCAGGCGCTGCGAGGCCGGGTGCGGGCGCTGAGCCCGTTCGCGGTGCTGGTGCTCGGGGCGCCCGCCGTGGCGTTGGCCGTGGCGACCGCAACCGCCGGGGACCCGCTCGCGGCCCTGCCGGGGTTCGTCCGCTACCTGCAGGTGTTCGTCCTGGTTCCGGTGGCGGTGGTGCTGCTGGTGCGCGACGCCGGGGAGTTCCGGGTCGCCGCCGGCTGCTTCACGGTGCTGGCCCTGGTGCAGGGGGCCGTCGGGGTCGTGCAGTACGTGACCCACACCGGTGCCTCCTACCAGGGCGAGGACATCCGGGCCGTCGGCACCTTCGGCCCCGGCGACGTGATGGGCATGGCCACCGTCGTGGCCTACGGGCTGGTCGTGGCGACCGCCGCGGCGTTGGCCCCGGGCCTGCCGCAGCCGGTGCGCCGGGTCGCGGGCGGCACGGCGCTGTTGCTGGTGGTGCCGCTGGTGCTGTCGTTCAGCCGGGGCTCGTGGATCGCCACGGCCGGTACGGCGGTGCTCGTCATGCTGCTGGCCGGGATCCGGCGGGCGGTGCGGGTGCTGGTCGCGCTCACCGCGCTCGCGGTGGTGCTGGTGGGCGGCCTCGGGGTCGGATCCGCGATGGTCGCCGAGCGACTGACCTCGATCACGCAGATCTCCAGCGCCCCCGACCAGTCGGTGACCGACCGCTACACGATGTGGGCCGCCGCCGGCTCGATGTGGCAGGAGCGGCCCGCGGTGGGCGTCGGCCTCAAGGGGTTCCCGGCCCACCGGGACGGGCACGCCTCGCTGGGGCTGTCCTCCGGCAGCGACACCGCCGGCGCCGGACAGGGTTACGTCCGTCAGCCGCTGCTCTCCCCGCACAACATGTACCTGCTGGTCCTCAGCGAACAAGGACTGATCGGGCTGGTCGCGCTGGCGGGCGGCTGGGCGGTGCTGCTGGTCGCCGGGATCCGCCGGTACGTCGTCGCGCAGCGGGCGCAGGACCGGTACGCCGGGGCCGGTGCGGGCGGGCCGGACCCCTCGGGCCGCGCGATGCGCGACTGCGGACTGATCGCGATCGGGCTCCTGGTCTGGCAGCTCACCGACTTCCTCTACGCGGACATCGGCGGGCCGTCGACGGTCCTCACGGGAGTGATCATCGGGCTGGCGGCCTGGTGGGCCCTGCCGTCCCCGGTCGGCCCGCGCGCCGCTTCCGGTGCGGCCGGCCGGTGACCGATACGACGCCCTGGAGGCGGCCCGCAGCCGCGGCGACCGAGGTTGCCGCGGCTGCGGGCCGGCCCCCGCGCCCGCCGGAGCCCGCCCCGGCTCACGGCCAGGTCGCGGCCGCGGAGCCGCGGCCGCCCGCCTCCCCGGGTGCCGCCGGTCCCCCGGGACCCGGAGGTCCCGCCGGGGCCGGCTCCGGTCCCGGCCGCGGCGCGCCCGCACCCCTCGGTCGGTTCCTGGCCAAGGCCGCCGCCGTCACCGCCGGGCTCACCGCCGCGGGCTCGGTGCTCGGGCTGGCCCGGGACCAGACCATCGCCCACCTCTTCGGCGCCGGGCACGACAGCGACGCCTTCCTCATCTCCTGGACCGTCCCGGAGATGGCCTCGACCCTGCTGATCGAGGACGCCATGGCGCTGCTGATGGTGCCCGCGTTCAGCCACGCGCTCGCCCGCCGGGCGGCCGACCGGGCCGGGCTGAGCCGGATGGAGGCCCGGGCGCAGGACCCGGTACGGCTGCTGGTGCGGGCCACCCTGCCGCGGCTCGCGGTGTTCCTGGCCGCCGTCGCGTCCCTGCTGGTCGTCATCGCGCCGCTCGTCGTCTCCGTCCTCGCGCCCGGGCTGCCGGACCCCGGCCTCGCCGTCGAGTGCACCCGGCTCACCGCGCTGACCGTGCTGTCCTTCGGGCTCGCCGGGTACTTCAGCGCCGCCCTGCGGGCCCACCGCTCGTTCGTGCCGCCGGCCGCGATCTACGTCTCGTACAACGTCGGGATCATCGGGACGATGCTCGCCCTGCACACCGTGTGGGGGGTGCGGGCCGCGGCCGCCGGGGTCGCGGCCGGCGGGCTGCTGATGATCCTCGTCCAACTGCCCGCGTTCATCCGGAACGTGGGCTTCGGCCAGACCCGGGCCAAGGACGCGCCGCGCAGCCAGCGCGACCGGGACCGGCCCACCCTGATCGCCCTCGCCGTGATCGCCCCCGTCATCTGCTTCGCCGTGTTCCGGCAGTCGCAGGTGCTCGTCGAGCGGTTCCTCGCCGCGTCCCTGCCGCCCGGCGCCATCTCGCACCTGAACTACGCGCAGAAGGTCGCGCAGATGCCGATGGTGCTGTCCCTGATGATCTGCACCGTCACCTTCCCGGTCGTCGCCCAGGCCATGGCCGGCGGCGAACGCGAGAAGGCCCGGCGGCGCGTCGAACAGGACCTGGCGCTGGCCTGCCTCGCCGTCCTCATGGGCACGGCCCTGGTCATCGGCTACGCCCCGCAGATCATCCAGGTCCTCTTCGAGCGGGGCGCCTTCACCCACGAGGACACCCTGGCCACCGCCGCCGTCATGCGGGTGTACGGCCTCGGGCTCCTCGGCCACTGCCTCGTCGGCGCGCTCAGCCGGCCCTTCTTCGCGACCGCCCGGCCCACCTGGTTCCCGGCGCTCGCGATGGGCGCCGGACTCCTCGTCAACGTCGCCGGCGGGGCCGCCGCCGTCCGCTGGTGGGGCATCTACGGCCTCGCGGCCGCCAATGCGGCCGGTATCACCACCACCGCCGTGCTGCTGCTCCTCGGCATCGGCCGGCGGATCGTCGCGATCCAGGTCCGCCGGGTCGCCCTCAGCATCGGCCGGCTCGCCGTGGCCTCGCTCGCATCCTGCGGCACCGGCTGGATCGCCGGGCCGATGATCCCCGACCCGCTGCTCAGCGCCGCACTCGGCTGCCTGCTGGTCCCGGCCATGTTCGCGGCCACCGGCACGGCGATACGGGCGCTCGAAATCACCACCCTGTCCGCCCAGATCGCCCAGACGACCCAGAGGTTCCGCAATGCCCGCTGACACCGACACGGCACCGGCCGCCGCGATGGCTCCCGCCCGCCGGACCGCCGCCTCGCCGTGGGTCCTGATGTACCACTCGGTCACCGAGTTCACCGATCCCGCCGAGGACCCGTACGGCATCACCGTCACCCCCCGCACCCTGGAGGCCCAGCTGCAGTGGCTGCGCTCGCGCGGCCTGCGCGGGGTCTCCGTCGGCGAACTGCTGAGGGCCCGCGCCGCAGGCCGCGCCGCCGGGCTGGTCGGCCTGACCTTCGACGACGGCTACACCGACTACCTGACCGGGGCGCTGCCGCTGCTGCGCCACTACGACTGCACCTCCACCCTGTTCGTGCTGCCCGGGCGGCTCGGGGTGGACAACGTGTGGGACCCGCTGGGGCCGCGCAAACCGCTGCTCACCGCCGAGGGCGTCCGGGAGGTCGCCGCCGCCGGGCAGGAGATCGGCTCCCACGGGCTGCTCCACCAGGACCTCACCGCCGTCCCCGACGACGTGCTCCAGCAGGAGTTGCGGGGCAGCCGGGAGTTGCTGCGCGAGCTGACCGGGACCCTGCCCGAGGGGTTCTGCTACCCGTACGGGTACCTCGACGCGCGGGTCGTCGAGGCGACGCGGGCCGCCGGATACGGGTACGCGTGCGCCATCGAACCGGGGCGGCTGGCCGGCCCGCACGCCCTGCCGCGCACGCACGTCAGCCAAGCCGACGGCAGCGGGCGGCTGCGGATCAAGGAGCTGCGGCACCGGGTGCGGGAGCTGGGCCGGGCGGTGCACCGGTGAAGGCCCTGCCGCCGCTGGAGGACCTGCGGGTGCTGCACGTCATCACCGGGCTCGGCGTCGGCGGTGCCGAGCAGCAGCTGCGGCTGCTGCTGCGGCACCTGCCGATGCGCTGCGACGTGCTGACCCTGACCAACCCGGGGCCGGTCGCCGAGGGGCTGCGGGCCGACGGGGTGCGGGTGGTGCACCTGGGCATGCACGGCAACCGGGACCTGGGGGCGCTGCCCCGGCTGGCGCGGTTCATCCGGCGGGGCCGGTACGACCTCGTGCACACGCACCTGTACCGGGCCTGCGTGTACGGGCGGTTCGCGGCCCGGCTCGCGGGCGCCGGGGCGGCCGTGGCCACCGAGCACTCCCTCGGCGACGCCGAGATCGAGGGCCGGCCGCTCACCGCCGGGGTCCGGGCGCTGTACGTGGCGAGCGAGCGGCTGGGTGCGGCGACGGTGGCGGTGTCCGACACGGTCGCGGCCCGGCTGGCCGGGTGGGGCGTGCCCGCGGCCCGGGTGCACGTCGTACCGAACGGGATCGAAGCCGCCCGGTTCCGTTTCGATGCGGGGGTGCGCCGGGCCACGCGGGCCCGGACCGGGCTGCCGGAGCGGGCGTTCGTCGTCGGCGGGGTAGGCCGGCTGGTGCCGGGCAAGCGGTTCGACGCCCTGGTCCGGGCGGTGGCGGCGTTGCCGGGCGCGCACCTGCTGCTCGCCGGGGAGGGGCCCGAGCGGGCCGCGCTGCGCCGGCTGGCCGCCGAGCTCGGCGTGCAGAACCGGATCCACCTGCTGGGCGAGCGGGACCCGCTGGGAGACGGTCCGGACGGGCGGACGCCGGGGATCCCGGCGCTGCTGTCCGCCATGGACGTGTTCGTGTCCCCGTCGCGGGAGGAGGCGTTCGGGCTGGCCGTCGTGGAGGCGCTGGCGGCCGGGCTGCCGGTGCTGCACGTCACCTGCCCGGCGATCGACGACCTGCCGGCCGCGGAAGCGCCGGGCGCGCGGCGGATCGGCACCGGGGCGGAGGAGTTGGTCGCCGCCCTGCGCGGGCACATGGAGGCCGGGGTGACCCGGCTGCCGCCGCCGCCCGTGGTCCGGCGCTACGACATCGCCCGGAGCGCGGAGCAGCTGCTGGACGTCTACCGGCTGGCCCTCGCCCCCCGTACGCCGCCCGCCCGCGTCCCCCCTCCCTCGCAGGCCTCCGCCGACCCGGCCCCTGCGGTCACGCCCGCCGACCGGGCTCCCGCCCCGGCGGGCACGCCGGGCACCCCGGGCACCCCGGGCAGTGCCCGCGAACCGCGGCGGGCCCCGGGGGCCCGGGACTGAACCGCACGTCCCGGGCCCCGGACGGGCCCGGGAGGAACACCTTTCATCCAGGAAGTGAGCACCCACATGGCCGACACCGTCGAGCAGAAGACGTCCGACCACCGCCGCCGCCGGGTACGGCTGCTGCCCCTGCCCGGCTGGTGGCCGTTGCCCGCCGCCGCCGTCCTGGGGCTGGCCGCGGGCGGTGCGTACGGCGTCCTCAAGGCGCCCGAGTACGCCGCCACGAGCTATGTCGTCGCCGTCCCGGACGACACCACCGAGCCGGCCACCGCCCTCGGCTTCGCCCAGGCCTACGGTCGCATCGCCACCAGCAGCTCCACCCTCGCGTACGCCCAGCCCCGCGCCGGCCTGGACGCCCGCCGGCTGCGCACCCAGGTCCGCGCCGAGACCTCTCCCGACTCCCCGATGATCGCCATCACCGGCACCTCCAAGAGCGCCGCGGAGTCGGCCGACATCGCCAACGCGGTCGCCGACGCCCTGTCGCTGAGCGGCAATCAGGCCGCCAAGAACACCGGCGTGCAGCTGCTGCTGTTCAGCCAGGCCGTGGCGCCGGCCGACCCGGTCTCGCCGTCCGCGCCCGTCTCCGGCGCCGTCGGACTGTGCGCCGGCGGCCTGCTCGGCGGATTGTGGCTCCTCACCCGGCCCGGCCGAGGGCGGCGCGAGGAGCAGCTGCCGCGGCAGGAGCAGTCGTCACGGCAGCAGCGGTCGCGGCAGGACGAGGCCGTCGTCGATGAGTTCACGGCCACGCCCACGCTGCCGGCGCAGGGCGAGCACGTGGAATCCAAGGAGAAGGAGTCCGTGCGATGACGCAGGGCTCCACCGGGGCCCTGTCGGTGACGCTGTGCCGTGACCCCCGGCAGTTCGCCGCACTGGCCGAGCCATGGAACCGGCTGTTCCGGTCCTGTCGCACCGCCACCCCCTTCCAGAGCCACGCCTGGCTGCACTCCTGGTGGCTGTCGTACGGTCGGGACGGGCGGCTGCGGATCGTGCTCGTGCGGCGCGGAGCGGAGTTGGTCGGTGCCGCCCCGCTGATGCTCGTCCACCGGCCGCTGCCGCTGCTGGTGCCGCTCGGCGGCGGTATCACCGACCACTCCGACGTGCTGGTGGCCGACCGGTACGCCGACCGGGTCGTGCCCGCGCTGGCCCGCGGCCTGCACCGGGCTGCCCGGGGAGCCGTCGTCGACCTGCGCGAGGTGCGGCCCGGGGCGGCCGCCGAGGCGCTGTACGAGCAGTGGCCGGGCGTGCGCAGCAAGCTCGCCGACTCCACCTGCATGGAACTGCCCGCGCTGCCGTTCGACGAGCTGGTCAAGCGGATGCCGTCCTCCGGCGCCCAGCGGGTGAGGGCCAAGCTCCGCAAGACCGACGCGGCCGGCATCGAGGAGCACGAGGTCACCGAGCAGGAGGTGCCCGGTGCCGTACGGACCCTGCTGCGGCTCCACGAGAAGCAGTGGCGCGGTCGCGGGGTGACGCCCGAGCACCTCAAACCCCGCTTCGCCGAGCACCTGACCCGTGCCACCCGCCGGATGGTGCGGGTGGGCGAGGGTCGCCTGACCGAGTTCCGGCTCGACGGGAAGGTGGTGGCGGCCAACGTCACGCTGCTGTCGGGGGCGCTCAGCGGTGGGTACCTGTACGGGGCCGACCCGGACCTGCGGGCGCGGAAGGTGGACGTGGCGACGCTGCTGCTGCGCTACGAGGCCGGCCGCGCCCTCGCGGAGGGCCGCCCGGTGGTGAGCTTCCTGCGCGGCAGCGAGCCGTACAAGAACCACTGGCGGCCCGACACGGTCGTCAACCAGCGGTTCCTGATGGCCCGGACGGCGCTCGCGCCCCTGCTGCGGCTGCACGAGTCGCAGGTGACGGGGCGCGAGCGGGCGGTGGACGTCCTGCGCGAGGCGCTGCCGGCCGCCCGGGACTGGCGGGCCCGGCTCAACGAACTGCGGGTGCGATGACGGGTCTACCAGGGCCAGAAACCGGAGTCCCCGTCCCAGTCGAGGGTGATGCAGACCGACTGCTTGCCGACCAGGTTGGAGAGCCAGTCGCCGAGGTTGAGCGGCACGCACCACTGCGTGCTGTTCACGGGGGTCGGACGGGGCGGCACCGGGCTCGGGGGGACCGGGTCGGGGGCCGCGGGGCTCGGCCCGGTCGGGCTCGGGGCGGCCGGGCTCGGGGCGGCCGGGCTCGGGGCGACGGTCGGCGCCGGGCTCTCGGACGCCGGGCTCTCGGGTGCCGGGTCCACCGGCGCCTCGGGGCTGCTCTCGACCGGCGTCGGGGTCACGACGGGCGCCTCGGGGCTGCTCTCGACCGGCGTCGGGGTCACGACGGGCGCCGAGGGCGAGGGGACCAGCGGCGAGGGCTTCGGCACCGGCAGCTCGGGGGTCTGGACCGGGACCGGAACCGGGACCTGGGGCGTGGGCACGGCCGGGGTCGGCGCCACGGGCGTCGGGACGACCGGGGTCGGGATCACCGGCGACGGCACCACGGGGGTCGGTACGACCGGCGTCGGCACCACGGGCGTCGGGACCGCCGGGTCCGGCACCACGGGCGTGAGGGCCTTGCGGAACGCCTTCGCCGACAGCGGGTTCTGCTTGCACTGCCACACGCCGTGCGGGCAGTAGTCCGTGATGCTGTGGTAGAGCGGCTTCTGCTGCTCGATCCACCGGAGCATCCGCCGCACGTACTCCGGGTTGTCCCCGTTGCGGAACAGCCCCCACTCGGGGTACGAGATCGGCTTTCCGTGTGCCTTCGCGAAGTCGACGTGGTGCTGGAGCCCGTACGGCTGGGTGATGTGGTCGTCGAAGGTGCGGCCCGGACCCTGGTCGTAGGAGTCCATGCCGATGACGTCGACGACGTCGTCCCCGGGGTAGCAGCGGGTCCATCCGATGGCGTCCGTCCCGCGGTTGGGGGTGAAGTCGAAGGTGAACTCCTGCCCGGGGACGGAGCGCATCGTGGTGACGATCCGTCGCCAGTACGCCTTCCAGTTCTCCGGGTCCGGCGCGCACCGGTGCGTGTAGGTGACGCCGTTCATCTCCCACCCGAGCACGATCACCGTGTCCGGCACGCCCAGGTCGACCAGCCGCTCGGCCAGCTTCTTGAAGTGCCCGTCGAACCGGCCCTCGGCGCCCTCCCGGATCAGCCGGGCCACCTCGTGGTCCGGCACCCGGCCCTCGTTGCGTTCCTGCATGGGCACGTTGAGCACGAACAGCCGGTCCGACTTGGCCCGCCGCCATCCGGCCCAGTCCTCAAGGAAGCCCACGTTCCCCTCGATGCCGGCCCAGCGGTCACCCGGCAGATAGGTGTGGCCGACGCGGATCTCCTTGCCGCCGAGCCAGTTCGACAGCAACCGGATCCGCGCCACCCCGGACGACCCGAAGTCGAGGTAGGCGCCCATCGCGGTGTCCGACGTCCCGCGCCGCCCGTCGTGGGGGGCGAGCGCGGCACCGGTGGCGAGCAGCCCGGCGGCGACCGTACCGATGCAGGTGCTCGCCAGGCGGTGATGTGTTCTGGACATGGCATCTCCCGGGCTTCCCTGAATCGGTGTGCTTGCCAAAGACGTTAGGCATCACATCCGACGAATGGCCTGTCGTGTGACGGCCCCGTAGGCCATTCGCAGTTGCGTATCGTCCCTGCTTGGTCCGACTAGGTGAAAGACACCGTCTCCATGTACGAGTTCTCCGGCCACGTGCCCGCTGTTGTGCTCAGACTCGACCGGAATCCGTTCCACCACGGAACCCTGGGCGCCGTCAGATCCCTCGGGCGCAAGGGCGTGGAGGTCCATGCCGTCGTCGAGGCCGGGGGAGGTCCCATGCAGCGTTCGCGGTACGTGCGCGCCGTGCACGGGGGACCACCGGGCGGACTCGACCCGGAGGCGCCGGAGGCGCTCGGGGAGTGCCTCCTCGGCGTGTCGGAGCGGATCGGGCGGCCCGCGGTGCTCATCGCGATGGACGACCTGAGCGCGATCGCCGTCGCCCGGATCGCGCCGGTGCTCGCAGAACGGTTCCGGATCCCCCACCAGCCCGACGGGCTGCCCGCCAGGGTGGCCGACAAGGCCGAGCTGTCGCAGCTGTGCGCGCGCTGGGACATTCCGCATCCGGAGACCGTGATCCCCGGGAGCAGCGCCGAGGCCGCCGACGCGGCCTGGCGGCTCGGCCTGCCCGCGGTGGCCAAGTGGAGCCGGCCCTGGCTGCTGCCGACGGGCTCCGGCCTGCGCAGCACCACGCTCGTGCACACCGCCGCGGAGGCGCGCCGGCTGTACGAGCGCTCCGCGGAGGCCGGGAGCCGGCTGCTGCTGCAGCGGTTCCTGCCGGCCGGCACCGACACGGACTGGTTCTTCCACGGCGCCTTCGGCCCGGGCGGGCGTCCACTGCTCACGGGATCGGGCCGCAAGGACCTGTCCTGGCCGGTGCGGACGGGGCTGACGGCGGTGGGGCGCTGGCTGCCCGACCCGGCGGTGGAGGAAGCGGGGCTGCGGATCGCCGAACGCCTCGGCTACCAGGGGATCCTCGACCTGGACTTCCGGCGGGACGAGAACGGCTGCTTCCGCCTGGTGGACTTCAACCCGCGTCCCGGAGCCCAGTTCCGACTGTTCACCGACGCAGCCGGACTGGACGTCGTCCAGGCCATGTACCTGGACCTGACGGGGCAGCAGGTGCCCGACCAGTCCGGGGGCCCGGGCCGGGTGTTCCTCGCCGAGAACTACGCGCTGCTGGCGGCGGTGCGCGGGCGGCAGCTGCCGTTGCGGCGGTGCGGGCGGCGGCCGGGCCCGGCCGGGGAACCGGGGCCGGGGCGCGGGCCGGGGCGGAAGCACGCGCAGGAGCGCGTGACGGGCCGCGGGAAAAGGCGTCTGAAGGGGCGGGTGGAGGCGGCCTGGTTCGCGGCCGACGACCTCCTGCCGTTCCTGGCCATGGTCGCCGCCTTCCTGGTGCGGGGCGCGGACAAGGGGGTGCGCGTCCTGCGACGGATCCCGGGGCGCGGGCGGCGCACGGCGCGTGCGGTGGCGCGCGCGCCGCGTCAGCGCGCCCCCAGCCAGCCCGGCGGAGACCAGGCGCCGCCGGGGCAGCCCACCGTGCCGGCTCCGCAAGCGCCGCCCTCCGCCTCCGGCGCGTCCGGCGAGTCCCGCGCGGCCGTGGTACCCGCCGAGCCCGCAACGCCCGTCGTACCGCCCCCGCCCGCTCCGCCGGAGGCCGCCGCTCCGGACGAGCTGCTGACGCGGTGACCGCAGCGGAGGCGGGGCCGTACCCCCTGCGGGCGACAGGGGCCGGGCCGGCGTTCGAGGCGCCGGGCCCCGGCGAGCGGGACGTGGCGGCGCGCACGACTCCCGCCCGCCCCGTACCGCTCCGGCGAACAACGAGGGACCCATGAAACTGGAGGGACAGCGGTGACGCGGATGGACGACCTCGTCGTGGTCGGCGCCGGTCCGTACGGGTTGTCGATCGCCGCGCACGCGGTGGCGGCCGGGATCGGCGTACGGGTGCTGGGGCGCCCCATGGCCTCGTGGCGGGACCACATGCCCGAGGGCATGTACTTGAAGTCCGAGCCCTGGTCCTCGAACCTCTCGGCGCCCGGAGGCCGCCACACCCTCGCCGAATACTGCGCCGGCCTGGGGATCGCGGCCGAGCACGGCCACCCGCTCCCGATCGGCACCTTCAGCGCGTACGGCATGTGGTTCGCCCACCGGGCGGTGCCGGAGGTGGAGGAGGTGACCGTCACCGAGGTCACCCCCCAGGGCGACGGCTTCCGCATCCGCACCGCCGAAGGGCCCCCGCTGCTCGCCCGGACGGTGGCCCTCGCCGTCGGGGTGATGCCCTTCGCCCGCCACCCCGGACCCCTGCGCGAGCTCCCGCCGGGGTGCTACTCGCACAGCAGCTCCCACCGCGACCTGAGCCGGTTCGCGGGCCGGGAGGTCGCCGTGATCGGAGCCGGGCAGGCCGCCCTGGAAACAGCCGTCCTGCTCGCCGAGAACGACGCCCGGCCCCGCCTGGTCGCCCGGCGGGCCCGGATCGACTGGAACACCGTGCCCCCGCCCCTGGAGCGCCCCGCCCTGGAGGCTCTGCGCCGCCCGCACAGCGGCCTGGGCAGCGGCTGGCGCACCTGGGTGTGGTCCGAGCTGCCGGGGATGGTGCGCCGGCTACCCGCGGCGCGGCGGGAGCGGATCGCCGCCACCGCGCTCGGCCCCGCCGGCGCCTGGTGGCTGCGGGACCGGTTCGAGCGGACCGTCCCCGCACTGCTGGGGCACCGGCTGCACCGGGCGGTCACGGTGGGGGACCGGACCAGGCTGGGGTTGACCAGCGCGGACGGGGAACGCGTCGCCCTGGACGTCGACCACGTCATCGCCGCCACCGGGTTCCACCCGGAGCTGGCCCGGCTGGACCTGCTCGACGCCCGGCTGCGCGCCGCCCTGGACACGGTCGGGGACGGCGGCACGCCGGAGCTGAGCCACGGATTCGAGTCGTCCTGGCCGGGACTGTTCTTCGCGGGGCTGCTGACGGCTCCCTCATTCGGCCCTTCCATGCGATTCGTGCACGGTGCGGGGTTCACGGCGGGGAGACTGGTGAAAGGAGTCCGTAGGCGCCTCGGTGCCCAGCGCCGGCCGGCGGGCTCCCTCGGGACCCCGCGACCCGCCCGGGCCGGCGCGGGGCATCCGAAGACGTCCCTGCGGTGAGGTGAGAGGGGTCCGCGATGACGGCGGAGCAGCGAGCACAGGGCCGCGGCTGGGTGCGCATCCCGGCCAGCCGCGCGGAACAGCACAGCACTGCGACCGGGGCCGCCCCGTACGGTCCTCCCGCGCCCACCGCACCGGACCCGTCGACGATCTACCTCTCCCTGGTCAAGCGCTGGCGGGAGGCCGGGCGCACCCTCCCGGGGCATCCGGACGAGGAGTGGGAGCGGCTGATCTCCCAGCCGTGCTGGCCCGGCCGTTAGGTGGTGTGTCAGGTGGCATCGGCGGAGCGTGACAGACCCGGCCCAGGGGCCGGCCGGGGAGCCGGCCGGGGCCCGGAGACCGGCCCCGGTGAGCGGCTCGCCCTGAACGGCATGGGCAGCTTCGAGTGGGACCTGCGTGCCAACACGTTCGAGCTGGACGAGGCCGGGTACGCGGTCTTCGACCTCGACCCCGAGGAGTTCGACCGCACCCCCGAAGGCCTGGGGCTGCGGATCCCGACGAACGACAGCACGCGCCTGGCGGACTCCGTGCGCACCGCGATGGACGAGGGCGCCGAGACGCACGGCTCGTACTTCACGGTGCGCCGGCGCGACGGCGTCGACCAGTGGACCCACACGCAGGGCAGGATCCTGCGGGACGCCGCCGGGCGGCCCGACCGCATCGTCGGGATCGTCCGGGACGCGACGGCCGAGCTGGCCCAGGCGACGGTGCTGCGGAAGCTGGAGTCGGCGCGGGCCAAGCAGGCGACGATCGTGCAGCGGACCACCGAGGCCCTCTCGCGGGCGGTGACGGTCGACGACGTGACCGCCACCCTGACCGGGGCGGGGGCCCTGGAGCGGCTCGGCGCCGACGGGTTGGCCCTGGGACTGGTCGAGAACGGCGCCATCAAGATCATCGCGCTGAGCGGGGAGTCCCTGGAGATCCTCAGCGAGCGCAAGTTCACCCAGCTGGACGGCACCCTCCCGCTCTCCCAGGCCGTGCTCACCCGCAAGGCCCGGTTCGCCACCTCGCTCAGCGCGCTGGCGGACGAATTCCCCCTGCTCGCCGACTACCTGAACCGGATCCGGTTCGACGCGGCCGCCTACCTCCCGCTGATCGCCCAGGCCCGGGCCATCGGCGGTCTGGTGCTCTTCTACCGGCGGCGCACCGAGTTCAGCCCCGAGGAGCGCAACCTCTGCCTGGGACTCGCCGGCATCGTCGCGCAGTCCCTCCAGCGGGCGCTCCTGTTCGACCAGGAGCGGGAGTTCGCGACCGGCCTGCAGGCCTCGATGCTGCCGCGGCGGATCCCGGAGATCAGCGGCGGCGAGATCGCCGTGCGCTACCACTCCGCGTGGAGCGGCCGTGAGGTCGGCGGGGACTGGTACGACGTGATCGCGCTGCCCCGCGACCGCGTCGGCATCGTGGTGGGCGACGTCCAGGGCCACGACACCCACGCGGCGGCGATCATGGGCCAGCTGCGGATCGCCCTGCGCGCCTACGCGGGCGAGGGACACCCGCCGTCGACCGTGCTCGCCCGGGCCTCCCGCTTCCTGGCCGAGCTGGACACCGAGCGCTTCGCGACCTGCATGTACGCACAGGTGGACCTGGAGACGGGCGGCGTACGGGCGGTCCGCGCCGGCCATCTCGGCCCGCTGATCCGACACACCGACGGCCGGACGGGCTGGCCCAACGTGCGCGGCGGGCTGCCGCTCGGGCTGGCCTCCGTCTTCGAGCAGGAGGACTTCCCCGAGACCCGGCTCGACCTGGTCCCCGGGGAGACGCTGGTGCTGTGCACGGACGGTCTGGTGGAGGAGCCCGGCACCGCCATCACCCAGGGCATGGAAGCCCTCGCCCAAGTGGTCCGCAGCGGCCCGCAGGAGGCCGGGGCGCTCGCCGACCACCTCTCGGACCGGCTGTGGGAGCGCTGGGGATCCGGCGACGACGTGGCCCTGCTGGTGCTGCGCCGGGCCCCTGACCCGGGCACCCGGCGGGCCCCGCGGATCCACCAGTACATCCACCAGGCCGACCCGGAGGGCCTGTCGGAGGCCCGCTTCGCGCTGCGGCAGGCGCTGCGCGACTGGGGCATGCCGGAACTCGCCGACGACGTGGAACTGGCCGCCGGGGAACTGCTGGTCAACGCCCTGCTGCACACCGACGGCGGAGCCGTGCTGACCATGGAGGTGCTGCCGGAGCCGGTGCGGCGGATCCGGCTGTGGGTCAAGGACCGCTCCAGTGTCTGGCCGCGCCGACGGACCCCGGGCGAGGCCGCCACCACCGGGCGCGGGTTGCTGCTGGTGGACGCGCTGGCGACGCACTGGGGAGTGGAGTCCCGCGGCGACGGCAAGGCGGTGTGGTGCGAGTTCGACACCTCCGGCAGCCTCCGGGGCGCGGGGTGAGCGTGTGCTCGCTCCGAGTTGTGACGGGTGGGGTGCGGCGTGATGATGCGGTCCATGAGACGGACGTGTGTGGAACGGATCGTCCCGTGCGGCGCCGCCTGAGCGGGCGCACGGCCACCGGCCTGCTGGCCCTGCTCCTGCTGGGGGCCGGGGTGCCGACGGCCGTGGACCTGGCCGTGGACCTGGCCACGGGCCGCCGCCATGCGGACACCGGGTGCCGGACCGTGGCGTTCATGTCGATGACGGGTGTGGCACCGGCCTGCCGGTAGCGCACCGTGCCCGGGCTCCCCTGTGACGCCCCGGGCGCCCCTGGCGCCGCAGTGTCCTGACGCCGGACGTCCTCCGCCCGGTGATCCACCACCTGCCGCCGCCGGCCTGCCGGCAGCGGCTGCTGCCGGCCCGGCCGTGCCGCCTCGGCTCAGCGGTGGTCGACCACCTCGACGACCTTCTCGTCCGCCGCCACCGTGTCGAGCGACGAGGGCATGACGCCGGCAAGGTGGATCTCCTGGAGTTCCGCGGTGGCCTTCGCGGGCCCCGCGTGCACCTGCGGGGTGTAGGCGAGCGTTCCGCGGGCGTGCCACTGGTGGTCCTTGCCGTCACAGACGGCCTGGCCGCCACTGATCCCGAGGTGGACGCCGTCCTGCACGAGGGTGGCCTTCACCTGGGTCGTCCCGTCGGGTGACGGCTGCTCGCAGCGGTAGGTGCCGGAAAGGGTGATCGTGCCGTCCGCGCCGATGTGTGCTTCGGACTGTACGGAAATAGCCTGATCGAACACGGTGGCCCCGGCCGGGGCGGCGAATGCCGTGGCTGCGGCCAGGGTCGAGAGGGCGGCCAGGGTGATTCGGCTGCCGTACGTGCGCATTCTGCCTCCAGGTGGACGCGGATGTCGGAATTCCGTCGGAACGAATTGTGCTGGCAGATGGGCGGCAACTCGCTCCGCAGAGCCGTGTCGGTGTGTGCAATTCCCCGCTCGGGCGCGTGAGACTGGCCGGAAATACCCTCGTCGAAGGTCCCCGAAGGGATCGCGCATGCGCCAGTCCGTCCCCGCCCCCGTTTCCGCCCTTGCCGCCGCCGCACTCCTCCCCTTCCTGCTGTTCGGGGCCACGGCCTGCTCCGCAGCCTCCGACGGCGCCGCGCTCGCGCCCGCCGCGGTGCCCGCCGTCCCGGTGGACGACGCCGCCCCGGGCGCCGCGAGCGACCCCGCCGCGAAGGACGCCCACGTGGGCGATCCCGTCCGGGTGCACGGCCGCCAGGTCGGCCGCCACCTCCAGGCGGTGCTCAACGCGTACGTCGACCCCGCGGTCAGCGTGGAGAAGAACTTCTCGCCGCCCCCGGGGAAGCGCTGGGTGGCCGCCTCGATGTCGTTCGTCAACGTCGGCGGGGCCTCGTACGGGGCACTCGGGCGCATGTGGGCGTACGACAGTGCCGGGAAGCGCCACCCCGTCGTGCAGACCGGCGAACTCACCACCGGAAAACCGCTCGTCTTCGATTCCCTCGCCGTCGGTGAGCAGGCCGAGGGGTGGGTGGTGTTCGAAATTCCGGAGAATACGCGCATCGTTCGGCTCCAGTACCAGGATGCGAACGTCCAGTCGAATTCCGGAGAGGGATTCTGGGCGGTCTAGCCCGCCCGGGTGAGAGGCCGTGAAAGGACCGGCTCGAAGGCCACTAGGGTGCGGCGCATGACTTCAACTCAAGCCGAAATCGACCGGACCCGGCTCGGCACCCTTTCGGTGCTCGCCTGGATCGGCGACCCCGCCGAGGGCCATGACATGCCGTACCTCCTCGCCTACTCGCTGGGCGACGGCCCGCAGGGCCCGGCGGCCGCCGAGGAGGCCGCCCGGGCACTTCTGGCGGAGAACAAGCTGTCCGTCGGGGACAAGGTCGAGGACGGCCGGGACGACCCGTCGGGCTTCCCCGTGCAGATCGTCCTGGCGGACAACCAGGTCGCGCTGACCCTGCCCGGACTGAACGCCACCTGCACCGTCCCGGACGAGTGGGTCGAGGCGGCGAGCGAGAGCGGGCAGGCCTACTTCCTGTTCGCCACGCGCCCCTGGCCCGAGGCCGTCCCGGGCCGGCCGGTGGACGCCGTGACGCTCCAGGCGTTCGCGGGGGACGAGGAGGTGCTCGCGACCAGCGCCCACTGCCTCCTCGCCGTGCGGCGCCTGAAGCACTAGCCCCGCCGGCGTCGGCCGCACCGCTCGGTGCCGGCCCGGCCGGCCCCGCTTTTTTGCCCGGCCGCCGGGCCGCCGGGCCCCTGACTGCCCGGCGACCGGAGTCGTGCGACCGCGCCCGCACAGGGGCGCCGCCGCGCTACTGCGGATGCTCGAAGGCGAACCTGAGCGAGCGGACGCGGTTGTCGAAGTTCGACCCCGCCAGGTCCGGCAGCCCCACCGCCCGCAGCCCGACCGGCCGGGTCAACAACTCGCGGAACAGGGCCTTCATCTCCACCCGGGCCAGGTGCGCGCCCAGGCAGAAGTGCGGGCCGCCGCCGCCGAAGCCGAGGTGCGGGTTGGGGGAGCGGGTGATGTCGAACGCGTCGGGGTCGGGGAAGACCACCTCGTCGCGGTTGGCGGAGGCGTAGTAGAGCACGACCTTGTCACCCGGCTCGAACAGGTGTCCGTTCAGGGTGTGCTCGGCCGCCACCGTCCGGCGGAACTGGATGATCGGCGTCGAGTGCCGGATCATCTCGTCCACCGCCCCGTCCGCATGCTTCTCGAAGTCCTCCAGCAGCAGGTCCCGCTGGTCCGGGTGGTCGGTCAACAGCGACAGGCCATGGGTGATCGCATTGCGGGTGGTCTCCACGCCAGCGACCATCAGCAGCGAGAAGAACGCCCCCAACTGGCGCGCCCCGAGCGCCTGCCCGTCCACGTTCGCGCAGACCAGCGCCGAGATCAGGTCGTCGGACGGGTTCCTGCGGCGCTCCCGGCCGATGCCCGCCACCATCCGCTGCATCCGGGCCAGCGCGCGCAGGCCACGGCCCGGCATCCGCAGCCGGGCGGCCAGGCCCCGCTCGACGCCGATGTTCTCCGAGGCGTGGTTGACGCGGTCGGCGATCTCCGGCCGGTGGCGCTCCGGGATGCCCATCATGTTGCAGATGACCTCCAGCGGTAGCCGGGAGGCCACGGCCGAGACGAACTCGTCGGGCCGTTCGGCCAGGACGTCGTCCACGATCCGGGCGGCCACCGCGTGGATGTCCGCCTCGGCCGCCGCCAGCAGCCGGGGCGTGAACGCCCGCTGCACGATCTTGCGCAGCTGGGCGTGGTCGGCGCCGTCCAGGTTGACCATCGAGTCCCCGAACAGCGCCCGCACCCACCGCGCGGGCTCGGGCGTGGTCACCCCCGGCGCGCTCGCGAACACCTTCGGTAGCCGGCTCGCCTCCTGCACGTCCGCGTGTCGGACGAGGGCCCAGTGACCCCGCCCCTTGCCCTCGGGCACGAAGACCGGGGCGTCGAGCGCCCGTAGGCGGGCGAACGCCGCGAGCCGTTCCGCCGGGGGTTGCTGCCAGAACGCCGGGTCGGCGAGCTCCCCGTACCCCGCCACCGCAGGGTCGGCCTGCCCGTACCGCTGTACCGGGACTTTCATCGTTTCTTCTTCCTGTTGCCGGCGCGTTGGCCGCGGCCACTGCCGCCCGCGCTCCTCACGCACCAGAACGCTCCCGCTCCGCCAAGGTCACGCCCGCCGCGACCGTGGCCGCGGCCACGAGTCCGGCCCACAGCACGGCGTACGCACCCGTCCAGGCGCAGCCGAGGACCGCCAGCGCCGACACCGGCAGCAGCAGTTGTTGGGTCGTGCCGTGCTTGAAGTGGCGGGAGTGCAGCAGCCAGACGAAGGCGAGGTACACCGCCATCGGGACGGCGACCGCAAGGTTGGCCGCGGTCTGCGGGATGTGGGCCTTGCCGACGGAGTGCTCGACGGCCACCTCGATTCCCGCACCGATCGCGGCGGCCGAAGCGAAGATCACGAAGTGCCCGTAGCCCCAGGGAATGGCCTCGCGGTTGCTGCGCAGCCGGTCGTGCGCGGGGACGGCGAAGTAGATCCACCAGGCCGAGAACACCAGCAGCAGACCGCCGCCCGCGATCGGCAGCAGCACGTCCAGCGCCTCGTGCTCACCGATCGCAGACTGCACGGCGACGGTGCTGGCGGCGATGGTCTCACCGAGAACGATGATGGTGAACAGGCCGTAGCGTTCGGCGATGTGGTGGGGATGCCACGGTGTCCGGTAGTTGCTTTCGGCGATGACCGGCACCAGCAGCTCCGCCACGACGAGGACGAGGAACAGCCACCTCCGGCTGGCCGCGGGCGCCGCGAGCAGCGCCACCCAGCCCGCCTGGCAGACCACCAGTCCGAGCGCGTAGGTGAGCGCGCAGCGGCGGGCCCGGCCGCTCTCCCCGGCCGCGGCGCGCAGCCACTGCACGGTCAGCGCGAGGCGCATCACCACGTAGCCGATGACGGCGACGGTCCAGTCGTTGTTGTTGAAGGCCTGCGGGATCCCCGCCGAATAGACCAGTACGCCGGAGATCTGCACGAGCGTCGCGACCCGGTACGGCACGTCGTCGACGTCATAGGCGGAGGCGAACCACGTGAAGTTCATCCACGCCCACCACACGCCGAAGAACACGTAGAGGTACCCGCTGACGCCGGCGGCGACGTGGTCCTCGGCGAGCGCGTGGACCAGCTGGCGGCCGGCCTGCGCCACCGCCACGACGAAGCACAGGTCGAAGAAGAGCTCCAGTGCGGTGGCCGACCGGTGCCCCTGGTCCGGGTCGCGGGCCGTCATCGGTACGTACGTCATGCCGCCCAGCACAGCAGCCGGGAGGCCGACGGCCGGGTTCGGCGGCGGCCTCCGGGACCCGCCTTCACCTGTACGGCCCCGCGGCAAGCCCCGTCGAAGCATCCCCGAACGGGACGAACCGGCTAGCGCCGCGGGCGCGCCGCCGGGGCCGGGCGGGGCGGGGCCGGGGGAGCGGGCGGCCGTACCCTGGGGGCATGAGCACCGTCCCCGCCTCCGACCCGCAGTCCGCGAACGCCGAGCCCGCGCCCGAGGCGGCGGGCGCCGAGTCCGGGACCGGGTCCGCGGCCCCGCGCAAGCCCCGGCCGCGGCTCGTCTTCGACGACCCGCTGGACCAGCAGTCCCGGGACGACACCGACCACGGGTGGGGTGAGCGGGCTCCCGCCACCGGGAGCTCCGCCGACCTGGCCCGCTTCCTCGACGAGAAGCCGCCCCACCACCTCTGACCGACCGGCACCGGCAGCGCCGCCCGAACGGCGGCACCGCCCCCACGGCGGGCATCGCCAGGCCGGAGGGTTCCCGCCGGTCCTGCTAGTACTGCTGGTGTTGGGAACCCGGCGCCGCCCCCGGGCCGCCGTTGCCGGTGCCGTAGCCCGCCGTACGGCCGCGCTGCGCGACCAGCTCGTCCCGGATCTCCTTCAGCACCACCAGCTCGGTGACCTCGATGGTCTCCTTGACGCCCTCCCGGGCCTGGCGCCGGTCCTCCACCTTGGCGAGGTACTTCGCCATCGGCAGCACCATCAGGAAGTACACGACCGCGGCCGTGATCAGGAACGTCAGCGCCGCGTTCAGCACCGAGCCCCACAGGATGTTGACGCCGACGGGCTCCCCCTGGGCGTTGACTCCGCAGGGGCCCTTCAGGCAGGAGCTGTAGCCGTCCAGGCTCTTGGTGCCGACGGCGCCCACGATCGGGCTGATGATGCCCTTCACGACCGAGTTCACGATGTTCGTGAACGCGGCGCCGATGACCACCGCGACCGCCAGGTCGACCACGTTGCCGCGCATCAGGAAGGCCTTGAAGCCTGCCAGGACGCTCTGCTTCTTCTCGCTCACTGCTGAGCCTCTCTTCGGGTCCGTCATGAATGGAGCCAACGGTTCCGAAAGCTACGGCAGTCGGGGCCGGGGGTGTCCAGTCAGGGCCGGACCCGTGGTGACCCGCCGGTACGCGTGTCCGATTCCCGATCAACACAGCGTCACCGCCAGCTGCGCCACCGCGCCCGCCCCGACCAGATCCCGCGCCGTGTCCCGGGGCACGGACAGCACCACCAGCGCCCCGCCGCCCCCCGCGTCCTCCTCCCGACCGGGCACGGCGTCGACCCGGGCCCCCTCGGCCACGACCCGCGGTGGTCCGGCCCGCTCCGCCGCGACCACGTCCACCCGGTCACCGGGCCGCAGCAGCCGGACGGTCGCCGCGTCCGCGATCCGCACGGGCGCCGAGACCATCCGGACGGGCGGGGGCGGGGGCTCCTTCGCGGGCGGCCCGCCTCCCCTGGATGCCTGGGCCTGAGGGCCGCCCGCCACCGCGAGCGCGGCCGCCGCGACGGCCAGCGCCGCTGCGGCCGGCCGCCGCCTGCGCCGCAGTGCCCGCCGCAGCCGGCCCCCACCTCGGCCGACCCGCAGCGGCGGGAACACCGGGACCGCACGGGCCGGTGGACAGGGGGAAGGCGAAGAAAAGGAAGAAAAGGGAGAGGAAACGGGAGAGGGGAGGGGGCCAGGCGGGAGGAGGGCGACGGAGGAGGACGGGGAGGAGGAGGGGGTCGAGGAGGTCGGGGTCTGCGAGGTCCTGGACATGGGGGCACCGCCGGGCTGAGTGGTCGGGTGTCCGGACGGGCGTCCGGACACCCCACGATCCGCCGTTCCGCCCGTCCCCGCCCACGCCTGTGGACCGTCCCCAGCCTGTGGACGATCGCGTCACCCGCACGTGACTGCGGCCCCCTCAACCCCGGTGGGAACCAGCGGGGTGAGGGGGCCGCACCGTCCTGAGGGCCGCCGGGCTCCTTACGGCAGTTCGATGCCCAGGTCCCAGCCGTCGTGCGCGTGCGTGCACAGGCAGTCCCGGGACTCGGTGGCCGGCAGGTCCGCCACCGCGTCGAAGAGCACCTCGCGCAGGCGGCCGACGTTCTCGCCGAACACCCTCAGGACCTCGGTGTGGGAGACGCCCTCGCCGGTCTCCGCGCCCGCGTCCAGGTCCGTGACCAGCGCCATCGAGGTGTAGCAGAGCCCCAGTTCCCGGGCGAGCACGGCCTCCGGGTGGCCCGTCATGCCGACGACCGACCAGCCCATCGCCGCGTGCCACTGCGATTCCGCCCGGGTGGAGAAGCGGGGACCCTCGACCACGACCATGGTGCCGCCGTCGACGGGCTCCCAGCCCCGGCCGCGGGCCGCGGCCAGCGCCACCGAGCGCCCCACCGGGCAGTACGGGTCGGCGAAGGTCGTGTGCACGACGTTCGGCACGGTCCCGTCCGGCAGCGGTTCCCCGTCGAAGAAGGTCTGGGTGCGGGACTTCGTCCGGTCGACCAGCTGGTCGGGGACGAGCAGCGTCCCCGGGCCGTACTCGGCGCGCAGTCCGCCGACCGCGCACGGACCGAGCACCTGGCGCACGCCCATCGAGCGCAGTGCCCACAGGTTGGCCCGGTAGTTGATCTTGTGGGGCGGGACCTTGTGGCTCCGGCCGTGGCGGGGCAGGAAGGCGACCTGGCGCCCGGCGAGCTCGCCGAGGAAGAGGGAGTCGCTGGGGGGCCCGTACGGGGTGTCCACCTGGACCTCGGAGACGTCCTCCAGGAAGGAGTAGAAGCCCGAGCCGCCGATGACACCGATCTCTGCGTTAGCCATGCCGTCACCCTAACCGGGGCATGCACGGGGCCCCGCTGCCCGGAGGGGGCGGCGGGGCCCGGCGAGGGGGGCCGGTCAGGCGGCCGAGGTGGAGCCGCCCGCCGACGGGGCGGAGGACGCGGCCGGCGCAGAGGAAGCCGTCGAGGTGCTGCTCGACGACGATGCCGGCTTCGAGGCGGGGGTGCTGCTCGACGAGGCGCCGCGGCTGTCGTTCCGGTAGAAGCCGGAACCCTTGAAGACGATGCCGACCGCGGAGAACACCTTCTTCAGGCGTCCGTGGCAGCTCGGGCACTCGGTCAGTGCGTCATCCGTGAACTTCTGCACGGCCTCGAGGCCCTCACCGCACTCGGTGCACTGGTACTGGTAGGTCGGCACGAATTTCCTCCTGGCACTCTGACTCGATGAGTGCTAACCATGCTCCATGGTGACGCATTCCGGCGGATCAGTCCACCGTCACCGGCACGCGGTGACCCATCCCACGCTCGTCGGCCTGCGGCCCGTGCTCGTCGGCGGGCGCGGACGAGTTGATGATCCGGGTCGGGGCCTTGGGGGCCAGCTTCGACCGCAGCGCCAGCAGCGTGGCCAGCGCGAGGACCGTGCCCGCCATCGGCACGAGGAAGCCGTACGAGGACCCGTGCGCGTCGGTAAGGCGGCCGGCCGCGATGACGGCCACGGCCTGGCCGAAGGCGACGGCACCGGTCAGCCAGGTGAAGGCCTCGGTCCGGGTGTGGGCCGGGACCAGCGACTCGACCATCGTGTAGCCGGTGATCAGGGCCGGGGCGATGCACAGGCCCACGAGCAGGCCGAGGGCGCCGAGCAGGATCGCCGAGTGGGCGGTCCACAGGACGGAGGCGGCGACGGTCAGGCCGGCGTAGCCGAGCAGCAGCCGGCGGCGCGGGCCGATCTTCCACGCGATGGCTCCGCAGGCGATGCCCGCGATCATGTTGCCGGCCGCGAACACGCCGTACAGCAGGCCGTTCGCGCCCGGGTTGCCGATCTCGTTGGAGAAGGCGGCCAGCGAGACCTGCATGCCGCCGAAGACGGCGCCGATCCCGAGGAAGGCCGCGATCAGGACGCGCAGGCCGGCGTAGGACAGGGCGGAGGCGTGCTTCTCGCCGGTGGCCGCGGCGGGGTGGACCTCGGGCTGGGTGGCGCGCCGGGCGGCGAAGACCAGGCCGCCGAGCAGCGTCAGCGCGGCCTCGGCGGTCAGACCCGCGGCGGGGTGGACTCCGGTGCACAGCGCGGTGGCGAGGACGGGGCCGACGACGAAGGTGAACTCGTCGGTGACGGACTCGAAGGCGGCTGCGGTCGGCAGCAGCGGCGAGCCCTCCAGTCGGGCGGTCCAGCGGGCCCGGACCATCGGGCCGACCTGCGGGACCGAGGCGCCGGTCGGGACGGCGGAGAGGGCGAGCGCCCACAGCGGGGCGTCCAGCAGGGCCAGTGTCACCAGGGCGGCGACGGCGGCGGCGTGCGCGAGGACGACCGGGACGAGGACGGCGCTCTGGCCGTGGCGGTCGGTGAACTTGCCCATCACCGGCGCGGACAGGGCCATCGAGATGCCGGTGACGGCGGAGACGATGCCGGCGCTGGCGTAGGAGCCGGTGGTGTGCTGGACCAGCAGCAGGATGCTGATGGTCAGCATGCCGAAGGGGAGGCGGGCGGCGAATCCCGGGAGGACGAAGCCCAGGGCGCCGGGGGTGCGCAGGAGCGCGCCGTACCCGGGCCGGGCGGACGTGTCGGTCGTGACCGCGGATGTCACGGCCTGGCCTTTCCGCTGCCTGGTAGAGATCCCGGCTTGCGGAGGTGTTTCGCTGGTGAGCGGCCGCACCCGTACGCGGGAACCCCGAGAGCTGTCCTCTTGCGCAGAACCGAGTGATACCTGGGCGCCCACTGCGGTGGGGGTGCCACGGCCGCTTTGCGGTCGCGCCAGCTCTGCGTCAGGCAGAGTTGGTTCGATGTGGTGTGCCTTTATCGTACAGGCAGGGGTGGTATTACGCCCTGTGATTCCGCCGACAAGCTGTGCCTCTGCCTGCGAATAACTGGAAGTTCTGCCTCCAGAAGCCCCTGAACTGGGGTAAAGAGATGCAGATTCCATGGAAAATGGGCGTTCTTGAGCACTGCTCTAAAGGCTGAGGTCGCTGAAACCCCCGCGATGGTGGGGTCCAACCGCCGCTCGGCAGGGGAATCCGGTCAGCGTCCCGGCGTCCCGTTGCCCGTTCCCAGCCAGCCGGCCAGCTTTCCGCCCCGGGCCACCGCCCGCAGCCGCGCCTCCGCCGCGTCCCGCACCGGGTCGGTGGCCACCACCAGCAGCTCGTCCCCGCGCCGCAGCACCGTCGACGGCAGCGGTACGAAGCTCTTCCCCTCCCGGACCACCAGCGTCACCGAAGCGCCGGGCGGCAGCCGCAGCTCGCTCACCTCGACGCCGTGCATCCGGGAGGCCTCCGGGACGGCGAAGGACAGCAGGTGCCCGCGCAGCTTCTCCAGCGGGGCCGACTCGATCCCCAGGTCCGCGGCCGCCTCGTCGGCGCCGCCGAGGTTGAGCGTGCGCGCGAGCCAGGGCAGCGTCGGTCCCTGCACCAGCGTGTAGACGACGACCAGCACGAAGACGATGTTGAAGATGTGGTCGCTGCCCTCGACCCCGGTCACCATCGGGATGGTCGCCAGGATGATGGGGACGGCGCCGCGCAGGCCCGCCCACGCCATCAGGGTCTTCTCCGTCCAGGGCAGCCGGAACGGCACCAGGCTGACGAACACCGACAGCGGCCGCGCCACCATGGTCAGCACCAGCCCGATGATCACCGCGGGCCAGAAGTCCCCGGCCAGCTCGTGCGGGGTGACCAGCAGGCCGAGCAGGACGAACATGCCGATCTGGGCGATCCAGCCGAGCCCGTCCGCGAACCCGCGGGTCGCCGGCCAGTGCGGGAGCTTCGCGTTCCCGAGCACCATGGACGCGAGGTACACCGCGAGGAAGCCGGAGCCGTGCGCCATCGCGCCGGCCGCGTACGCGGTCACGGCGATGGCCATCACGGCGATCGGGTAGAGGCCCGAGGCGGGCAGGGCCACGTGCCGCAGGCCGTACGCCCCCACGAAGCCCACGGCCAGGCCGATCGCGATGCCGATCGCGAGCTCCAGCGCGATCTCGCCGATCAGGACGTACCAGGGGCTGATCGGGCCGACGGCGGAGAAGGCGACGACGAGGATGACGACGGGGGCGTCGTTGAAGCCGGACTCGGCCTCCAGCACCCCCGAGATCCGCGCGGGCAAAGGCACCCTGCGCAGGACCGAGAAGACGGCCGCGGCATCGGTCGAGGAGACGACCGCGCCGATCAGCAGCGACTGCCGCCAGTCCAGCCCGACCAGGTAGTGCGCGCCCACCGCCGTCACGCCCACGCTGATCCCCACGCCGACGAGCGACAGGGCCACCGCGGCCGGCAGCGCCGGCTCGATCTGCTTCCACTTGGTGCCCAGTCCGCCTTCGGCAAGGATCACGACCAGGGCCGCGTAACCGAAGACCTGCGTCAGCTCGGCATTGTTGAAGACGACGTTGCCTATTCCGTCCTGGCCTATCGCGATGCCTATGCCGAGGTAGATGAGCAGGCTGGGCAGGCCGCTGCGGGAGGAGATGCGCACCGCGGCGACGGCGACGAGCAGGACGAGCGAGCAGATCAGCAGGAGCTCGTTGAGCGTGTGGACGGTCAGTGGGCGGCCCTCCTCAACACGCCTGGCGGATCGTGCCCCCTGGCGGACGGATCGACGAGTGGTTCGTTACCTTACCTAATATTTGACGCTTCCTTTACGTGATAGTCACATTGTGAAACGCCGGTTCGCCCTTGTCCTGAGGACCTCGACCCCTGGCGGATCAACGGAAGCGGTCCTGCGCCTATGGTTGCTTCCAGTACTGCCAGGACCACCCTGCCCCTCTAAGGACAGCGATGCCCGCCAAAGAATCCGCCCCTTCCGTCAAGAAGAAGGGACGACGCGCCCGATTGCTCGTGCTCGTTCTGGTCCTGGCGCTCCTGTCGGGCTTCGGGTACGGAACGTACTGGAGCCTGGACACCGTCCGGGCCTCCTTCCCCCAGACCACCGGCTCCCTGAAGGTTCCCGGCCTGAAGGCGACCGTCGAGGTCAAGCGCGACGCCAACGGCATTCCCCAGCTGTACGCCGACAACGACGAGGACCTCTTCCGGGCCCAGGGCTTCGTCCACGCCCAGGACCGCTTCTGGGAGATGGACGTACGCCGCCACATGACCTCCGGTCGGCTCTCGGAGATGTTCGGCGCCGGCCAGGTCGAGACCGACGCGTTCCTGCGCACCCTCGGCTGGCGCCAGGTCGCCCAGGCGGAGTTCGATTCGAAGCTTTCGGCGGAGACCAAGAAGTACCTCCAGGCCTACGCCGACGGGGTCAACGCGTACATGAAGGGGAAGTCCGGCAAGGACCTCTCCGTCGAGCACGCCGCCCTCAAGATCAGCGACGACTACCGGCCCGAGGCGTGGACGCCGGTGGACTCGGTGGCCTGGCTCAAGGCGATGGCCTGGGACCTGCGCGGCAACATGCAGGACGAGATCGACCGCGCCCTGATGGCGAACAAGCTCACGCAGCAGCAGATCGACGAGCTCTACCCGCCGTACCCCTTCGACCGGAACAAGCCGGTCGTCGAGGGCGGCAAGATCGAGGGCGGCAAGTTCACGCCCCAGGGCACCTCCGGCTCCGACGGCGGCAAGGGCACGGGCTCCGCATCCGGCTCCGGCACCACCGGCTCCGGCACCGCGGGCACGGGCCCCGGCGCCGTGGGCGCCTCCACCGCCAACCAGGCCTCCACCGCCCCGCAGTCCGGCCTCGCGGGCAACGCCACCGCGCAGGGCGCGTCCGTGGGCCTGCGCACCTCGCTGACCTCCCTGGCCAAGACCCTGGACCAGATCCCGGCCATCCTCGGCCCCAACGGCAGCGGCATCGGCTCGAACTCGTGGGTCATCTCGGGCAAGTACACGACGACCGGCAAGCCGCTGCTCGCGAACGACCCGCACCTGTCCCCGCAGCTGCCCTCGGTCTGGTACCAGATGGGCCTGCACTGCCGCACCGTCTCGGCCCAGTGCCAGTACGACGTGGCCGGCTACACCTTCTCCGGCATGCCCGGCGTGGTCATCGGCCACAACACGGACATCGCCTGGGGCATGACCAACCTCGGCGCCGACGTCACCGACCTCTACCTGGAGCAGGTCCGGCCCGAGGGCTACGTATACGACAACAAGGTGGTCCCCTTCACGACCCGCGTGGAGGAGATCAAGGTCGCCGGCGGCGCCCCCAAGAAGATCACCATCCGCTCGACCAACAACGGCCCGCTGGTCTCCGACCGCAGCGACGAGCTCGGTACGGTCGGCAGCCGCGCCCCCGTGCCCCCCTCGGCCCCGGACCGCGGCGACGGCTACGCCGTGGCCCTGCGCTGGACCGCCCTGGACCCGGGCAAGTCGATGGACGCCGTCTTCAAGCTCAACCGGGCCAAGGACTTCGCGGGCTTCCGCGCCGCCGCCCGCGACTTCGAGGTCCCCTCGCAGAACCTGATCTACGCGGACGTCAAGGGCAACATCGGCTACCAGGCCCCGGGCCGCATCCCGCTCCGCGGCGCCGGCGACGGCCGCATGCCCGCCCCGGGCTGGGACCCGAAGTACGCCTGGAAGGGCGGCAAGGACGGCAACGCCGGCTACGTCCCGCAGGACGAGATGCCGTACGACTACAACCCGTCCCGCGGCTACATCGTCACCGCGAACCAGGCCGTCGTGGAGAACGGCACCGGCGCCGGCAAGTACCCGCACCTGCTGACCGGCGACTGGGGCTACGGCGCCCGCAGCCAGCGGATCAACGACCTCATCGAGGCGAAGATCAAGGACAGCGGCAAGGTCTCCAGCGACGACATGCGCGCCATGCAGATGGACAACAGCAGCGAGATCGCCGCACTGCTGACCCCGATCCTCGCCAAGATCGAGATGAGCGACCCGGACGTCCGCGCCGCGCAGAAGCTGCTGGACGGCTGGAACTACACCCAGGAGCCGGACTCGGCGGCGGCCGCCTACTTCAACGCGGTCTGGAGCAACATCCTCCGCCTGGCCTTCGGTGACAAGCTGCCCAAGGAGCTGCGCATCCAGGGCAGCTGCAGGAACGTCCGCGAGGAGACGAGCGGACCGGCCGACGACCTGGCCAAGACCGTCCGGGAATGCGGTGCCCGCGATGCCGACTCGGCCCAGCCCGACGGCGGCGACCGCTGGTTCGAGGTGGTCCGCCGCCTGATCAAGGACGAGAAGTCGGCCTGGTGGCAGTCGCCCGCCCTCCGCAACAAGCCGGCGACCACCACCCGTGACGAGCTCTTCGCGCGCGCCATGGTCGACGCCCGCTGGGAGCTGACCGCCAAGCTCGGCAAGGACCAGTCCACCTGGAGCTGGGGCCGCATGCACCAGCTGACGCTCAAGAACCAGACCATCGGCAAGGAGGGCCCGGAGTTCCTGCAGTTCGTGCTCAACCGCGGCCCGTGGAACCTGGGCGGCGGCGAGGCCACCGTCAACGCGACCGGCTGGAACGCGGCCGGCGGCTACGGGGTCACCTGGGTCCCGTCCATGCGGATGGTCGTGAACCTCGGCGACCTGGACAAGTCCCGGTGGATCAACCTCACCGGCGCCTCCGGGCACGCGTACCACGACAACTACACGGACCAGACCACGCTGTGGGCCAAGGGCGACCTGCTCGACTGGCCCTTCGGCAAGGAGGCCGTGGACAAGGCGACGGAGTACCGGCTCACGCTGAATCCGTGAAACGGACCACCCCCGACGGGGTGGCCACCGCCTGAACGGGGTGGTCGTGCGGTTCCTCCGGGACCCGCGCGACCACCTCTTCGTCGTAGAGGAGCACCACCAGCGCCGGATGCGCCCCGGCACGCTCCAGCCGCGCGAGCACCCGGTCGTACGAGCCCCCGCCGCGCCCGAGGCGCATCCCCCGCCCGTCGACCGCCAGCCCGGGCAGCAGGACCGTGTCCGCGCCGGTGACCGCCTCCGGCCCGAGGCGCGGGCCGTCGGGCTCCAACAGCGGCATCTTCCCGGCGTGGGCGGTCTCGGCGAGGGAGCCCGAGCCCTCGTAGACGGCCCAGTCGAGGTCGTTGTCGGGCAGCAGGACGGGCAGCAGCACCCGCTTTCCGGCGGCGCGCAGCGCGTCCAGCAGGTCGCGGGTCCCCGGTTCGCTGCCGACCGAGACGTACGCGGCCACCGTGCGGGCGCCGGCCAGCTCGGGCAGGGCCAGGGCGGAGCGGGACAGTGCGCGGGCCGAGGTGCGCAGGGAAGCGGGGGACAGGGCGCGGCGGGCGGCCAGCAGTTCGCGGCGCAGCAGCGTCTTGGCGGACGGCTGGGGCGGGTGGGCCGGGTGCGGCGGGGTCGTTACCACTGGTGACTCGCATTTCCTCTCAAAAAGGATCAAACGTTGATCTACTTACCGGTTTCCAAACGGGGGCCACGGCATCACCCACTATGGTTCTGCCCATGACTCAGTTGCACCCCGTGATCAAAAAGGCAGTCATCCCTGCCGCGGGCCTCGGCACCCGCTTCCTCCCGGCGACGAAGGCGACGCCCAAGGAAATGCTCCCGGTCGTGGACAAGCCGGCCATCCAGTACGTCGTCGAGGAGGCCGTCTCGGCCGGCCTGGACGACGTCCTCATGATCACAGGGCGTAACAAGCGGGCCCTGGAGGACCACTTCGACCGCAACTACGAGCTGGAGTCGGCGCTCGCCGCCAAGGGCGACGACGACCGCCTGAAGAAGGTCCAGGAGTCCAGCGACCTGGCCACCATGCACTACGTCCGCCAGGGCGACCCGCGCGGCCTCGGCCACGCCGTCCTGTGCGCCGAGCCGCACGTCGGCAACGAGCCCTTCGCCGTCCTCCTCGGCGACGACCTCATCGACCCCCGCGACCCGCTGCTGCGCCAGATGGCGGACGTGCACGCGCGGACGGGCGGCACCGTCATCGCCCTGATGGAGGTGGACCCGGCCAACGTCCACCTGTACGGCTGCGCCGCCGTCGAGCCCACGGACGACGACGACGTCGTCCGCATCACCGGCCTCGTCGAGAAGCCGGACCCCGAGGACGCGCCGAGCAACTACGCGGTCATCGGACGCTATGTCCTCAACCCCGCGATCTTCGACATACTGCGGGAGACCGAGCCGGGCCGCGGCGGGGAGATCCAGCTCACCGACGGCCTGCAGAAGCTGGCCGCCGACGAGACCGTGGGCGGCCCGGTGCACGGCGTGGTCTTCCGGGGCCGCCGCTACGACACCGGGGACCGCGGCGACTACCTGCGGGCCATCGTCCGCCTCGCGTGCGAGCGTGAGGACCTGGGCCCGGAGTTCCGCACCTGGCTTCGCCGTTACGTCACGGAGGAGATGTAGCACCTTGAGCAGCAGCCCTGAGGCATCACAGGCGTCGCAGGCAGCGGAGCCGGCGGAGACGGTGAAGACGGCGGAGGCGCCGCAGGACACCGGCGGCTCCTCCGAGCACCAGCGCCTGTGGTCGGTGGACGAGCACCTCGCGGACGTACTCGCCGCCGTCCGGCCGCTGGAGCCGATCGAACTCCAGCTGCTCGATGCCCAGGGCTGTCTCCTGGTCGAGGACGTCACCGTGCCCGTCGCCCTCCCGCCCTTCGACAACAGCTCGATGGACGGGTACGCGGTCCGCACGGCCGACGTCCAGGGCGCCCGCGAGGAGTTCCCCGCGGTCCTCACGGTCGTCGGGGACGTGGCGGCGGGCAGCGGCGAGCTGCCCACCGTCGGCCCCGGCCAGGCCGCCCGGATCATGACCGGGGCGCCGCTGCCCCCCGGTGCGGAGGCCGTCGTACCGGTCGAGTGGACCGACGGCGGCACGGGCGGCGGCGCGGCCGCCGGGATGGCCCCGGCCAGCGCGGCCCCCGAGGGCGCGGGCGGCGAGGTACGGGTGTACCGACCGGCGCAGTCGCGGGCGCACGTCCGCGCACGCGGCAGCGACGTCCAGGCCGGCGACCTCGCGCTCGCCGCGGGCACGGTCCTCGGCCCGTCGCAGATCGCCCTGCTGGCCGCCATCGGGCGCGCCACCGTACGGGTCCGGCCGCGTCCGCGCGTGGTCGTGCTGTCCACCGGCAGCGAGCTGGTCCAGCCGGGCGAGCCCCTGGTCGCGGGCGCCATCTACGACTCGAACAGCTTCGCGCTGGCCGCCGCCGCGCGGGACGCCGGGGCCATCGCCTACCGGGTCGGGGCCGTCGCCGACGACGCCGAGACCCTGAAGGCCGCCATCGAGGACCAGCTGGTCCGCGCCGACCTGCTGGTCACCACGGGAGGCGTCAGCGTCGGCGCGTACGACGTGGTCAAGGAGGCCCTGTCCTCGATCGGCACCGGCCCCGACGAGCCGGACGCCGGCCGGATGGACTTCCGCAAGCTGGCCATGCAGCCCGGCAAGCCGCAGGGCTTCGGCACCATCGGCCCCGACCACACCCCGCTGCTCGCCCTCCCCGGCAACCCGGTGTCCTCGTACGTCTCCTTCGAACTGTTCGTCCGGCCCGCGATCCGCGCGCTCATGGGCCTGCCGGACGTCAGCCGGCCGAGCGTCCGGGCCGCCCTGAAGACGGACGAGGCGCTCGGCTCCCCGGCCGGCCGCCGCCAGTTCCTGCGCGGCGCGTACGACGCGGACAGCGGCACCGTCAGCCCGGTCGGCGGATCCGGCTCGCACCTGATCGCCGCACTGGCCCACGCCGACGCGCTGGTGGTCGTACCGGAGGACGTCACCTCGGTGGAGCCGGGCACCGAGCTGGACGTGATCCCGCTCGGCTGAGCCGGCGACCGGCCGCGGGGCGCCCGGACCCGTTCCCCCGGCGCGCCCCCGTGTCGGCGGGTGCCGGTAGCGTGTTGCACCACACAGGCCCCCTCGGGGCCCGGGAGCGGGAGCGGTACGGACCCATGAACACGCAGAGCAGGCTGACGCACATCGACGAGGCCGGCGCGGCCCGGATGGTGGACGTCTCGGAGAAGGACGTCACGACGCGGACGGCGCGCGCCAGCGGGCGCGTGCTCGTCTCCCCGCAGGTGATCGAGCTGCTGCGCGGCGAGGGCGTACCCAAGGGCGACGCCCTCGCCACCGCGCGGATCGCCGGGATCATGGGCGCGAAGAAGACCCCCGACCTGATCCCGCTCTGCCATCCGCTGGCCGTCTCCGGGGTGAAGGTGGACCTGTCGGTCGCCGACGACGCCGTCGAGATCCTCGCCACCGTCAAGACGACCGACCGCACGGGCGTGGAGATGGAGGCGCTGACCGCCGTCGCCGTCGCCGGGCTCACCGTGATCGACATGGTCAAGGCCGTCGACAAGGGCGCCGTCATCACGGACGTCCGGGTGGAGGAGAAGACCGGCGGCAAGTCCGGCGACTGGACGCGCGGGTGACCGCCCCGCGCGGCGGCGACGCCTTCAGCCACGCCCACGCCCACGGCGGGGGCGGCGACCCGGCAGCCGGTGCGGACGTCGGCGCGGCGCCGGTCCCGCCCGCCACGGCTGGCGCCCGGCAGGCGCGCGGGCTCGTGGTGACCGCCTCCAACCGCGCCTCGGCCGGCGTGTACGCCGACAAGGGCGGACCGCTGCTCGCCGAGGGGCTGCTGGCGCTCGGCTTCACCGTGGACGGCCCGCGCGTCGTCCCGGACGGCGAGCCCGTCGAGCAGGCGCTCCGCGAGGGCGTGGCCGCCGGGTACGACGTCATCCTGACCACCGGCGGCACCGGCATCTCGCCGACCGACCGCACCCCGGACGTCACCGCGCGGGTGCTGGACTACGAGATCCCGGGCATCCCGGAGGCCATCCGGGCGGAGGGCCTGGCGAAGGTGCCGACCGCGGCCCTGTCGCGGGGGCGCGCGGGCGTGGCCGGCCGCACCCTGATCGTCAACCTGCCCGGCTCCACCGGAGGCGTCCGCGACGGCCTCGCGGTCCTGGCGCGGATCCTGCCGCACGCGGTGGACCAGATCCGGGGCGGCGACCACCCGGCACCGTCGGGGAGCCCGAGCTGAACGGACCCACCTGGCCGGTGGCGCTCACCGACGGCGACGTCACCCTCCGGCCGATAAGAATGCGGGACCAGAGCGCCTGGCGCGAGGTGAACCGGCGCAACAGGGAATGGCTCCGACCGTGGGAGGCCACGATTCCGCCGCCCGCGCCCTGGGGGCCGGTGGTCCAGCGCCCGACGTACCGGCAGATGGTCCGCCACCTGCGGGCGGAGGCGAACGCGGGGCGGATGCTGCCCTTCGTGATCGAGTACCAGGGCAGGCTGGTCGGCCAGCTGACGGTCGCCGGGATCACCTGGGGCTCCATGTGCGCGGGTCACATCGGCTATTGGGTGGACCGCGAGGTGGCGGGGCGGGGGGTGATGCCCACCGCCGTGGCGCTGGCGGTGGACCACTGCTTCGCCAGGGTCGGACTGCACCGGATCGAGGTGTGCATCCGGCCGGAGAACGGGCCCAGCCGGCGCGTGGTGGAGAAGCTGGGCTTTCGCGAGGAGGGGTTGCGGCCGCGTTACCTGCACATCGACGGCGCGTGGCGCGACCACCTGGTGTACGCGCTCACGGTGGAGGAGGTCCCCGAGGGGCTGGTGTCCCGCTGGCACCGCACACGGGACCGGGACCGAGGGCTGCCCGGGACGGGCGCGCCATAAACGGTTGGGGGCTCCGCCCCTCACGAATCCGAATATGCGTTCGAATTTCTGGGCCCGGTTTCTGATTCGTCCATATCCAGATCCGAAGAATCACAAAAAAAGTCGGTGATATCAGCCGGTTCGTGCGACACACCGGCCCAATTGGCGGATCCCCCAGGCCGTATCCCTCTACCGTGTGAGGTGTGAGCAGCAGCGGCCTCATCTACGCAGTCATTGTGGGGGCCTGGGCCGCCTACTTGGTGCCCATGTGGCTCCGGAGGCAGGACGAGCTGAACGAGGCCCGTCCGACGGAACGCTTCTCCACTGCCATCCGGCTGCTTTCCGGCCGGGCGGGAATGGAGCGCCGTTACGCCAAGGGGCTGCGTGAGCGTACCGACCAGGAGGCGGAGCCCCAGTACCTTGCGGATCCGGACGCCGCGACGGAAACGGTGAACGCCGTGGACGCCGACGCCCGGCCCGTCGGCATGCCCGCAACCAGGACGGAGCCGAGGTCGGCGATCGTGGAGCGGCAGGCCGTGGCGGAGCGACAGCGGCGCCAGCAGCGCCTCCAGGTCCTCGCCCGCCGCCGGCGCACCACCGCGCTCCTCTTCCTCGTCTTCACGCTGGGCGCCGTCGTCGCCGCGGTCGGCGGCGTCGCCTACCTGTGGGCCCCCGGCCTGCCGGCCGTCCTGCTCAGCGGGTACATCGCGTACCTGCGCGCCCAGGAACGACGGCGCTACGAGTTCACCATGGACCGTCGACGCGCGGAGGCGGCCGCCCGGCAGCTGCGCGAGAGCCGCACCGGCCGCCGCGAGGCCGTGGAGGTCCCGGGGGCGGACCCGGAGCCCGCACCGCCGGTCTCCCCGCAGGAGGCCGGACGGCGCGCCCTGGTCGAGCAGACCGACCACGCCGAGTGGGTGGACCAGCAGCGCGAGCGCGGCCCCGGCCGCGGCGACAGCTGGGAGCCGGTCCCCGTCCCCCTGCCCACCTACGTGACCGCCCCCGTCGCCCCCCGCGCCACCGGCCCGGCGGCCCCGGACGCCTGGAGCGCCTCCCGCTCCAGCGCGGCCGAGCCGACCGACCCGCGGCTGCGCGCCCAGCCCGGCCCCCCTGCCAAGCCGGACGCCGCCGCACCCCAGCAGGGTGCCCGCCCGCGCGGCCGCGACCGCGGCCGGACGCCGTTGTTCGACCAGTACGAGAGCGACGACCGCCCCCGCGCGGCCAACGAATGACCGCCGAGAGGCCGCTCCGGGGAACGGATTTTGGTGCAGCGACGCCGGGATGCTAATGTTTCACACGTCGCAAGGGCCTGTGGCGCAGTCTGGTAGCGCACCTCGTTCGCATCGAGGGGGTCTGGGGTTCAAATCCCCACAGGTCCACAAACGACAGTTCTCGGATAGCTACCGGGAATCGTCACGAGATCCCGTCCGGCCGAAAGGCCGGGCGGGATCTCGGCGTTTACGGCGGAGTTCCAGGCGGAACGACGGGCAGGTTTTCCCGTCCGTCCGTCGGAGGGGGCGGTGCAGAGGATCCCACCCGGTCGCCGGCCGGGCGGGATCCTGGAACGCGGCGGGCCGTCAGGCCAGCAGCTTGGCCATGCAGCGGCTGGAGTCGTAGTCGCGGTAGTAGCCGAACTTCTTCGTCATGGTGTAGCCGGAGGAGAGGTAGAGGGCGATGGCCTCCGGCTGCTTGTCGCCGGTCTCCAGGACCATGCGGGTGCGGCCGGCCGCACGGGCGTCGGCCTCCAGCTCCGCCAGGATCCGGCGGGCGAGGCCGAGGCCGCGGGCCCCGGGGACGACGTACATGCGCTTCAGTTCGGCGTCGCCGTCGCGGTAGCCCTCGTCGCTCTCGTCCTGGGTGCGCCAGCCGCCGGTGGCCAACGGCGTTCCCCCTGTGTCGTACGCCACGAGGTACAGGCCCTGGGGCGGGAGGAACATCGCCGGGTCGAGGAAGGTGGCGTCGCCCTCGCCGTCGTACCGCACCTGATATTCGAGCTGGACCTGGTCGTTGAGCCTGATCGCGTCCGGGTGGTCGTACGGCACGGCGCGCAGGTCTATCCCGTGAGACATCAGGACATCGTACGGAAGGGGCCGGCTATGGTGCTGGGATGCTCACCGTGACCTCCGTGAACGTGAACGGGATCCGCGCCGCCGCCAAGAAGGGCTTCTCGCCGTGGCTGGCCGGCTCCCAGGCCGACGTCGTCTGCCTGCAGGAGGTGCGGGCCGAGGAGGCGCAGATCCCGGACGAAGTACGGGAGCCCGAGGGCTGGCACACGGTCTTCGCGCCGGCCGCCGCCAAGGGGCGGGCCGGCGTCGCGGTGTACACGCGGCGGGAGCCCGAGCGGGTGCAGGTGGGCTTCGGGAGCGACGAGTTCGACGGCTCCGGGCGCTACCTGGAGGTCGACCTGCCCGGCGTGGTCGTCGCCAGCCTCTACCTGCCCTCCGGGGAGGCCGGGACCGAGAAGCAGGACGAGAAGTACCGGTTCATGGACGAGTTCCTGCCCTATCTGGCGGCCCTGAAGGAAAAGGCCGCGGCCGACGGTCGCGAGGTCGTCGTGTGCGGCGACTGGAACATCTGCCACCGGGAAGCGGACCTGAAGAACTGGCGGACCAACCGCAAGAGCGCCGGCTTCCTGCCGGAGGAGCGGGAGTGGCTCGGCAAGGTCTACTCCGAGGCCGGCTACGTGGACGTCGTACGGGAACTGCACCCCGACGCGGAGGGGCCGTACTCCTGGTGGTCCTACCGCGGGCGGGCCTTCGACAACGACTCCGGCTGGCGGATCGACCTCCAGGTCGCGACGCCGGGGCTGGCGGAGCGGGCCGTCAAGGCCTTCGTGGAGCGGGCCGAGACCCATCCGGAGCGGTGGTCCGACCACGCGCCGGTGACCGTCGTCTACGGGGCCGGTGTCTGAGGCGTCCGAGGCTGCTGAGGCCCCTCGGGGGCCACGGGGTCCCCGGGGGCCGCGGGCCGTGCCGCGGCCAGGAGGCGGTCCATGGCCATGGAGAGCTCGGCTTCGACCACGCTCTTGGCCAGCGGGCGCAGACGGGTGACCGCCTCGCCGTCCAGGTGCTCCGTGATCAGCCCGGCGAACAGGACGGCCAGGGCGTCCGCGTGCTCGCGGACCCGGCGACCGGTCTCCAGGACGGCGGCCAGCGGGACGCCCTCGCGCACCAGGGCCGAGGAGACGTCCAGCAGGCGGCGGCTGACGTGGACGATCTCGTCGCCGTCGGTGGCCAGGTAGCCGAGGTCGAGGGAGGCCGCCAGGTTCTCCGGGGTGACCTCCCCCTCGAAGTAGTCGGCCAGCGCCTCCGGGGTCAGGCGGACGGGCGTCTCCTCGGACCAGCCGATGCCGAGCAGCTCGCCGAGCTGGCCGACGTCGCGGCCGTTCTCGAAGGCGGCGGTGAGTTCGGCGATGCCGCCGAGGGTGTGGCCGCGTTCGAGGAGGGCGGTGATGGTGCGCAGCCGGGCCAGGTGGTGGTCGTCGTACCAGGCGATCCGGCCCTCGCGGCGCGGCGGCGGCAGGAGCTTGCGCTCGCGGTAGAAGCGCAGGGTGCGGACGGGGATGCCGGCCGCCTCGGCCAGCTCTTCCGTACGGTATTCGCGCACTGTCGTCCCCGCTTCCGTGTCTGCCACGGGCCGAAGCCTATGGCGTACCGGCAGTAACTTTCCGGGCGCGACCCCTACCCAGCGGTACGGAGCTGCTCTACCCTCCCGATTGTGCCAGTGATTGCTGGCAGTGTGCGCGATGGTGTGTTGTGGTGGCTGGGAGGCGGCATGGGCGGCACGGACAGGCGCGGGGGCGGGCACGAGAGCGGCGACCGCGGCCGGCGGCGCGAGCACGTCCGGGTGGCGGTGATCGGGTCCGGCTTCGGCGGGCTCGGCGCGGCCGTCCGGCTCCGCCGCGAGGGGATCACGGACTTCGTCGTACTCGAACGGGCCGACTCCGTCGGCGGGACCTGGCGGGACAACAGCTATCCGGGATGCGCCTGCGACGTGCCGTCCCACCTGTACTCGTTCTCCTTCGCGCCCAACCCCGACTGGCCGCGGACCTTCTCGGGCCAGCCCCACATCCGGGCGTACCTGGAGCACGTCGCCGACACCTTCGGACTGCGTCCGCACATCAGGCTGGACACCGAACTGCTCACGGCCCGCTGGGACGCCGACGAGCTGCGCTGGGAGCTCGAAACCTCCGCCGGCGCGCTCACCGCCGACGTCGTCGTCTCCGCGACCGGGCCGCTGTCCGACCCCAAGACGCCCGAGATCCCCGGACTCGCCGGGTTCCCCGGCGCCGTCTTCCACTCCGCGCGCTGGGACCACGGCTACGACCTGCGCGGCAAGCGGGTCGCCGTGGTCGGCACCGGCGCCTCCGCCATCCAGATCGTCCCGGCCATCGCGCCCGACGTGGAGCGGCTCACCCTCTTCCAACGCACCCCGCCGTGGGTACTGCCCCGCACCGACCGGGCCATCAGCTCCGTCGAACGCTGGCTGCACCGGCAGCTGCCGTTCACCCGGGCAGCGCGGCGCGGGCTGCTGTGGGGCATCCGGGAGCTCCAGGTCAGCGCCTTCACCAAGCGGCCGAACCAGCTCGGCCTGATCGAGTCCCTGGCCAAGGCCAACATGGCCCGCTCCATCAAGGACCCGGCGCTGCTCGCCGAGCTGACGCCCTCGTACCGGATCGGCTGCAAGCGGATCCTGCTCTCCAGCGACTACTACCCGGCGCTCGCCCGCCCCAACGTCGACCTGGTCGCCTCCGGGCTGAAGGAGGTCCGGGGCGGCGTCCTCGTCGCCGCCGACGGCACCGAGACCGAGGCCGACGCGATCGTCTTCGGTACGGGCTTCCACGTCACGGACATGCCGATCGCGGACCGGGTGGTGGGCGCGGAGGGCCGCACCCTCGCGGACCACTGGAAGGACGGGATGCAGGCGTTGCGCGGGGCGACCGCCGCAGGGTTCCCGAACTGGATGACGATCATCGGACCGAACACCGGGCTCGGGAACAGCTCGATGATCCTGATGATCGAGTCGCAGCTGAACTACATGGCCGACTACCTGCGCCAGCTCGACGTCCTCGGCGGACGGGTCGCCCTCGCGGCCCGGCCCTCAGCCGTGAACCGGTGGAACCGGCAGGTCCAGGCCCGGATGGAGCGGACCGTGTGGAACACCGGCGGCTGCACCAGCTGGTACCTGGACGCGCAGGGCCGCAACACCACCGTCTGGCCGGGCACCACGGGCGAGTTCCGCAGGCTGACGCGGACCGTGGACATGGGCGAGTACGAGGTCGTCCGCCTCCGGGAGCCCGGGCCCGGGCGGGTCCCGGTCCCGGCCGCCGCGCCCGCCGGCGAGACCGCCGCCCCGGCCGAGGGGGGCGCCGCGTGAGCCGCCTGATGCACGTCACCAGCGGGCGGTACGCGCCGCCCGCCGCCCGCCGCGAGCTGGTCGCCGTATCCGCCGACGGAGCGCGGCTGCACGTGGAGGAGCACGGCGAGCCGGACGCGCCGGCCGTCGTGCTCGCCCACGGCTGGACCTGCTCCACCGCCTTCTGGGCGGCCCAGATCCGCGACCTCTCGATCGACCACCGGGTCATCGCCTACGACCAGCGCGGTCACGGCCGCAGCCCCGCCGGTTCCGGCTACTCCACCACCGCCCTCGCCGACGACCTGGCCGCCGTGCTGCGGGCCGCCCTGGCCCCCGGCGAGCGGGCCGTCCTGGCCGGGCACTCCATGGGCGGCATGACGATCATGGCCGCCGCCGGGCGGCCCGAGCTGGCCGAGCACGCCGCCGCCGTCCTGCTGTGCAGCACCGGTAGCTCCCGGCTGGCCGACGAGGCACTCGTCGTGCCGCTGCGCCCCGGGCCCCTGCGGACCCGCCTGACCCGTGCGCTCCTGGGCTCCCGGGCGCCGCTCGGTCCGGTCACCCCGCCCGCCAAACGGGTGCTCAAGTACGCCACGATGGGCCCCGGTTCGGCGCCCGATCGGGTCGAAGCCTGCGCCCGGATCGTGCACGCCTGCCCCACCCCGGTCCGGCACGCCTGGTCGCAGGTCCTGGCCGGGCTGGACGTCGACGCGAACCTGGCCGCGCTCACCGTCCCCACCGCCGTCCTCGGCGGCACCGCCGACCGGCTGTCCCCGATCGTGCACGCCCGACGGATCGCCGCCGCGTTGCCGCACTGCGTGGGACTGACCGAGCTGACCGGGATGGGCCACATGACCCCGATCGAAGCCCCCGAGGCCGTCGCGGGCGCGGTGCGCGAGCTGACCGCCGCCCACCTCGGCACCGGTGCACCCGCGGCAGGCCCGGCCGCCACCGCCACCGAAACGGCCACCGCCACCGCCACTGACACCGGCACACCCACGAAGGAGAGGAAGCCGTGAGCGCGCACAGGAGTCTGGAAGGCCGGGTCGCCGTCGTCACCGGCGCCGCCCGCGGCGTCGGCGAGCTGCTCGCCCGCAAACTGTCCGCGCGCGGCGCGCGGATCGCCCTGGTGGGACTGGAACCGGAGGCCCTCAAGGAGGTCTGCGAGCGCCTGCCCACCGACAGCGACCACTGGCACGCCGACGTCACCGACCACGAGGCCATGGCCCGGGTGGCGCAGGAAGTCGGGCAGCGCTTCGGCAAGGTGGACGTCGTCGTCGCCAACGCGGGGGTGGCCGCGGGCGGGCCGTTCGCCGACTCCGACCCCGAGGCCTGGCGCCGGGTGGTCGAGGTCAACCTGATCGGCAGCGCCGTCACGGGCCGGGCCTTCCTCCCCGCACTCACCGAGAGCCGCGGCTACTTCCTCCAGATCGCCTCGCTCGCCGCGATCACCCCGGCGCCGATGATGTCCGCGTACTGCGCCTCCAAGTCCGGCGTCGAGGCCTTCGCCCACTGCCTGCGGGCCGAGGTCGCCCACAAGGGCGTCAAGGTCGGCGTCGGCTACCTGTCCTGGACCGACACCGACATGGTGCGCGGCGCCGACCGGGACGACGTCATGCGGGAGCTGCGGCAGCGCCTGCCGTGGCCGGCGAACCGCACCTACCCGCTGGGCCCGGCCGTGGACCGGATCGTCGCCGGGATCGAGCGGCGCTCGGCGCACGTGTACGCCCAGCGGTGGCTGCGCGGCACGCAGGGCGTACGGGGCTGGCTGCCCGGGATCATCGCGATCGGCGGGCTGCGGGACATGAAGCGGTTCGAGCCCCGGCTGGCGGGCGTCTCCAAGGGGCTCGTCGGGGCCGGTGGGGCCGCCGACGAGAGGGAGCGCACCCCCGGCACGCGCCGGGGGTGAACCGTGACGGCCCCTACCGCGGCGGCAGCTTCGGCCGCCGCAGGTCGGGGACGTCCTCGTAGCCCGGCGGCACCGCGGCCGGCTCCTGCTCCAGGAGTTCCAGCGCCAGGTGCACGGCGTCGTCGAGTTCCCCGTGGCGGCCCTCCGCCCAGTCCAGCGGGGTCCTCAGGACCTCGAAGTCCGGCTCCACGCCGTGGTTCTCCACCGACCAGCCGTACTCCGGGAACCAGGCGGCGTTCATGGGCACCGTGATGACCGTGCCGTCACCCAGGGTGTGCCGGCCGGTCATGCCGACGACGCCGCCCCAGGTGCGCTGTCCGACCACCGGGCCCAGGCCGAGCAGTTTGAAGGCCGCGGTGATCATGTCGCCGTCGGAGGAGGTCGCCTCGTCGGCCAGCGCCACGATCGGGCCGCGGGGGGCGTTGGAGGCGTAGCTCACCGGCTGGGCGTTGCGGGTGAGGTCCCAGCCCAGGATCGAGCGGGTGAGCTTCTCCACCACCAGTTCGCTGATGTGCCCGCCCGCGTTGCCGCGCACGTCCACGATCAGCGCGGGCCGGGACATCTCCATCCGGAGGTCCCGGTTGAACTGCGCCCAGCCCGAACCGCCCATGTCGGGGATGTGCAGGTAGCCGCACTTGCCGCCGCTGATCTCACGGACCACGGCGCGGCGCTTGGACACCCAGTGCTGGTAGCGCAGCGGCCGGTCGTCGATCAGCGGGACCACCGCCACGCGGCGGGCCGCGCCCTCGCCTTCCGCCGGGGCGAAGGTCAGCTCGACGGTGGTGCCGCCGGCCGCGGCCAGCAGCGGGTAGGGACCGGTGACCGGGTCGACGGGCCGCCCGTCGACGTGCGTGAGCAGGGCGCCCTCCCGGATGCCGGTGCCGGCCAGCGGGGAGCGGGCCTTGGAGTCGGAGGACTCGCCGGGCAGGATGCGCCGGACGGCCCAGCCCCCGTCGCGGGGCACGAGGTCGGCGCCGAGCAGCCCGATGGGCCGCTGGTAGTGCGGCGGGCCCTCGTTGCGGCGGGCGGGGGAGACGTACGCGTGCGAGGTGCCGAGCTCGCCGAGCACCTCGCGCAGCAGGTCCGCGAACTCGTCGGGGGACGCGACGCGTTCGACGAGCGGCCGGTACTGGCGCAGTACCCCGTCCCAGTCGATGCCGCACATCTCCGGCTCCCAGAAGTAGGCGCGGATCAGCCGTCCGGCCTCCTCGTAGGCCTGCCGCCACTCGGCCGCCGGGTCCGCCTCGTGGTGGACGCGCCGCAGGTCGAGGTAGACGGTGGAGTCGCCGTCGCCGGCCTCGGTGGCGGGGACGGCCCGCAGGTCGCCGTCGTCGTTGAGGACGAGCCGGGTGCCGTCGCCGCTGACCGCGAACCAGTCCAGTCCGGAGGCCAGTTCGGTCTTGCGGGCCTTGGTGATGTCGAAGTGCTCCAGGGTGGGCTTGCCGCTGGTGTCGGCCGGGTTGGCGAAGGTCTCGCCGAGCGCGCCCGAGATCGGCCAGCGCAGCCACACCAGTCCGCCGCCGTGCACCGGGTACAGGGCCGAGTACTTGGACGCCGTCACCGGGAACGGGGTGACGCGGCTCTCCAGGCCCTCCACCTCCACGGTCACCGAGCCGTCGCCCTCCTCGCCGGACTCCCCCTCCACCGGGTCGAGGCCGCCCGCCGCGGGCCGACCGTCGGGGGTGAACGCGAACGGCGAGGGGGTCGCCGAGGACAGCGGCACCAGGTACGGGCGGCAGCCCAGCGGGAAGGACAAGTCGCCGGTGTGCACGTCGTAGACCGGGTCGAAGCCGCGCCACGACAGGAAGGCCAGGTAGCGGCCGTCGCGGGTGAAGACCGGGTTCTCGTCCACGAAGCGGCCGCTGGTGACGTCCACGATGTGCCGCGCGCCGGGACCGAAGATGCGGGCCATCTTGATCTGCCGCAGCGCGTGCCCGACGCCCGGGTGCGACCAGGTCAGGAACGAGCCGTCCGGGGAGAACGCCAGGTCGGTGACGGGCCCGTTGATGGACCGGATGAGCTCGGTGACCTCGCCGGCCGACTCCTCCCTCGCGTCGACGAGCAGCAGCCGCCCGTCGTGGGAGGCGATCGCGAGCCGCTCCCCGGCGGGGTCGGCCACCATCTCCAGTACGCGGCCCAGCTGCCCGGAGGCCAGCCGGCGCGGTTCCCGGTCGCCGGAGGCTCGCGGCAGGTAGGCGATCTCGACGGCGTCCTCGCCCTCCGCGTCCGTCACGTACGCGACCTGTCCGCCCGTGCCGAGCATCTCGGGCTGCCGCACCCGTACGCCCGGGGTTTCGGCGATCGTCCGGGCGGGCCCGTCGCGGTGGGTGAGCCAGTACAGGCTGCCGCGGACGACGACGGCGCTGGCCCGGCCGGTGGTGTCGACGGACAGCGAGTCGACGTGGCTGCCGGCCGGCACCTGGTAGGTGCGCCGGCCCGCCCGCGGGCCGCCGAGGCGGACGTCGAGCCGGCGCGGGGCGGAGCCGGGGTCCAGCGAATCGACGAGCCAGATGTCCCCGGCGCACTGGTAGACGACGCGGGAGCCGTCGCTGGAGGCGTGCCGGGCGTAGAACTCCTCGTGGTCGGTGTGCCGGCGCAGGTCGGTGCCGTCGGGCAGGCAGGAGTACAGGTTGCCGATGCCCTCGTGGTCCGAGAGGAAGGCGATCCGGCCGGCGACGAACATCGGTGCGTCGAGGTGGCCGCCGAGGTCCTCCAGGAGCCGCTTGCCGTGCAGCCAGAGCCGTCCGGTGGCGCCGCCGCGGTAGCGCTTCCAGGAGGCGGGCTCGTGCGGGGGCTTGCCGGTCAGCAGTAGGGTGCGTCGCCCGCCGGGGCCCTCGCCGTCGTGCTCCTCCTCGTGCACGGCGATGTCCGAGACCGGGCCCCAGGGGAGCTTGCCGCCGGGGGAGCCGTCGGTGGGGAGGCGGTAGGCCCACGCGAAGTAGGAGAACGGCTGCCCGTGCGAGGACACGGCCAGGATGTCGCTGCGGCCGTCGTTGTCGGGCGGGGTCCAGCCGCAGACCCGGGTGTCGGTGGCGCCCCAGTACGTGAGCCGGCGGGCCGGGCCGCCTTCGACGGGGGCGAGGTGGATCTCCGGGTCGAGGCTGCGCCAGGTCGTGTAGGCGATGTGGCGGCCGTCCGGGGAGAAGCGGGGGTGGCCGATGCGGGTGCGGTCGACCGTGATCCGCCAGGCCCGGCCGGGGCTCTGGCCTTCGGGGACCAGCGGTGCGATCCACAGGTCGTCCTCTGCGGCGAAGCACAGCAGGTCGCCGTGGAGGTGCGGGAAGCGGAGGTACGCGAGGTCGTGGCTCACCCCACAATGCTTTCCGCGCCAGGGGGGCCCGGCAACTCGTACAGGTGATCCATGCCACGCCGAAAGCGAAACGGAACTGTTTCGTTTCGCTGGTGCCGGAGGTATCGTCGTACCCGTACGACGTGAAGTACGAAACGGTTTCGTTCGAAGGGAGGGCCGTGGTGTCCGACGAGGTCTCGTCGCGGCGCAGCCGCATCACCCCCGAACGGGAGGCCGAACTCCACGGAGCGGTCCTCGACCTCCTGCGCGAGGTCGGCTACGACGCGCTCACCATGGACGCGGTCGCCGCCCGCACCAAGTCCAGCAAGGCCACCCTCTACCGCCAGTGGGGGAGCAAGCCGGAGCTGGTCGCCCGGGCCCTGCGCTGCACGCAGCCGGTCTCCCTGGAGGAGCTCGACACCGGCAGCCTGCGCGGGGACTTCGCACTCATGGTCCAGCACTCCGACGACGCGCAGATGGCCAAGGACACCGCCCTGATCCGGGGCCTGGCCCATGCCGTCCACACGAGCCCGGAACTCCACCAGGCCCTGCGGGAGCTGCTGATCGACCCGGAGATCATCGGCCTCCGGGGGATGCTCCGACGGGCCGTCGACCGGGGTGAGATCGCCCCGGACTGTCCGGCCCTCGATTTCGTACCGCACATGCTCATCGGGGCCTTCATCGCGCTGCCCCTCATCGAGGACCGGTCCGTCGACCGGGAGTTCCTCGCCGAGTTCATCGACGCCGTGGTCTTCCCCGCCCTCGGCGTCTGAGTCACCCGCACACCGTTCCTGCTGCTCCTGACACGCCGCTCTCGTCGTCGGGCCGGCTCCCCACGCCCTGATCCGTACCGGATCCACCACGACCAGAACGGGAGACCGCCTCCGTGGCCACCTTCCTCTACCGTCTCGGCCGGGGCGCCTTCCGGCGCCGCGGCCTCGTCGCCCTCATATGGGTGGCGCTGCTGTTCGCCGCCGGTTTCGGCGCGGCGTCGGCCGGCGCGCCCACCTCCGGCTCGTTCTCCATGCCCGGCACGGAGGCCCAGAAGGCCTTCGACCTGCTCGACGAGAAGTTCCCGGGCATGGCCGCCGACGGCGCCTCCGCCCGGATCGTCATCAAGGCCCCGCAGGGTGCCAAGATCACCGACGAGGCGAACAAGGCCCAGGTCCAGAAGATCGTCTCCGGTCTCCAGGAGGGCCCGGGCAAGGCCCAGGTCGCCTCGGTCGCCGACCCCTTCCAGGTGCAGGCCGTCAGCCAGGACGCCTCCACCGCGTACGTCAGCGTGAAGTACACCGTCAGCGGCATGGAGCTGAAGGACGACACGCGCGACGCGCTCACGGAGTCCGGCGCGGCTGCCAAGGCCGCCGGGCTGACCGTCGAGATCGGCGGCGACGCCCTCATGACCGTCCCCGAGAGCGGCTCCGGCGAGGTCATCGGCATCGCGGTCGCCGCGGTCGTGCTCGTCATCACCTTCGGTTCGCTGATCGCGGCCGGACTGCCGCTGCTGACCGCGCTGATCGGCGTCGGCATCGGCGTCTCCACCGTCACCGCGCTCGCCAACGTGCTCGACCTCGGCTCCACCACCTCCACCCTCGCGATGATGATCGGCCTCGCCGTCGGCATCGACTACGCCCTCTTCATCGTCTCCCGCTACCGCGTGGAGCTCGCCGAGGGCCGCGAGCGGGACGAGGCCGCGGGCCGTGCCGTCGGCACCGCCGGCTCCGCCGTCGTCTTCGCCGGCCTGACCGTGGTCATCGCCCTCGTCGGCCTGGCCGTCGTCAACATCCCGATGCTGACCAAGATGGGCCTCGCCGCCGCCGGCACCGTGGTCATCGCCGTCCTCGTCGCCCTGACCCTGGTCCCGTCCATCCTGGCCTTCGCCGGCAAGAAGGTGCTGCCGGCGGGCAGGAGGAGCAAGCTGTTCGGCAAGGGCCGCCCGGCCGGCGCCGAGCCCAAGGCCAACGCCGGCACCCGGTGGGCCCGTTTCGTCCTGCGCCGCCCCGTGCTCGTCCTCCTCGTCGGCGTGATCGGCCTCGGCGCCATCGCTGTCCCGGCGGGCAAGCTGGAGATGGGCCTTCCCGACGACGGCGCCCAGCCGGTCTCCACCACCCAGCGCCGGGCGTACGACCTGCTCTCGGAGGGCTTCGGCCCCGGCTTCAACGGCCCGCTGCTGGTGGTCGTCGACGGCGACAAGAAGCTCGCCGACGGGACCGCGGACCGGATCAAGGGCCTGGAGGGCGTGGCCGTGGTCGTGCCGCCGACGCCCAACGAGGCCGGCGACGCCGCCGTGATCACCGTCATCCCGAAGGACCGCCCGTCCTCCTCGCAGACCGAGGCCCTCGTCCACGACATCCGCGAGGGCAGCGGGGACGACGTCCTCGTCACCGGCGCGACCGCGATGAACATCGACTTCTCGCAGAAGATGAACGACGCGCTGCTGCCCTACCTGGCGCTCGTCGTCGGCCTCGCCTTCCTGCTGCTGATGGTCGTCTTCCGCTCGATCCTGGTGCCGCTCAAGGCGGCCCTCGGCTTCCTGCTGTCGGTCGTCGCCGCCCTCGGCGCGGTCGTCGCCGTCTTCCAGTGGGGCTGGCTCGGCTCGCTCTTCGGGGTGGAGCAGACCGGCCCGATCATGAGCATGATGCCGATCTTCATGGTGGGCGTCGTCTTCGGCCTGGCCATGGACTACGAGGTCTTCCTCGTCACCCGGATGCGCGAGGCGTACGTCCACGGCGAGCGCCCGGGCCAGGCCGTCGTGACCGGTTTCCAGTACAGCGCCCGCGTGGTCGTCGCCGCCGCCGTGATCATGATCGCGGTGTTCGCCGGGTTCATCGGCGCCAGCGAGCAGATGGTGAAGATGATCGGATTCGGCCTGGCCGTCGCCGTCTTCTTCGACGCCTTCGTCGTCCGCATGGCCATCGTCCCGGCGGTGCTCGCCCTGCTCGGCCACAAGGCCTGGTGGCTGCCGCGCTGGCTGGACCGGCTGCTGCCGAACGTGGACGTGGAGGGCGAGAGCCTGCGCAAGCACCTGGAGGCCGCCGACTCCGCGGAGGGCCCGGACAAGGAGCGCTTGCTGGTCAAGGCCTGACCGCACGAAGGCCCGGCCCCGTCACCGGTCGGTCCCCCTGGGACCGGC
>NZ_JBHWJJ010000047.1:0-52182 GCF_042732005.1 Streptomyces sp. NPDC059851
CCAGCAGGGGCTGGCCCCGGGGCGTGTCGGGACGGCACCGGTACCGGCCGCCGACCGGCGCCGCAGCGACCGGCGGCGGGCGGGAGGCGGTGGTCCGGCCGAGTACGAGGGGTCTTCCGGGTTCGGGAGTGCGGGTGGGTGGGGAGGTCTTGTGCAGGTCCTTCGGGGGTGATCAACGCGGCGGAGGGGTGGAGTAGCGTCGCCGCGCTGCGGGAGAGGAGCGGGGCATGCGCGAGGTCACGGTCCCACCGGTCGTCACGGGAACACCCGTCGGCGGGCTCGCCGACTGCGTGTTCCGGTACGCGCTCGACGATCCCGACCGTGTCGTGCTGGGGCGCAAGGGGGACGGGGGCTGGCGGGACGTGACGTCCGGGGAGTTCGCCTCCGAGGTGCTCGGGCTCGCGCGCGGGCTGCTGGCGCAGGGGGTCCGGTTCGGGGACCGCGTGGCCGTGATGTCCCGTACCCGGTACGAGTGGACGCTGTTCGACTTCGCGCTGTGGGCGGTCGGCGCCCAGCCCGTACCCGTCTATCCGTCCTCCTCCGCCGAGCAGGTGCACTGGATCCTGTCCGACTCCGGGTGCACGGCGTGCGTCGTGGAGAACGAGGACCAGGCCATGACCGTCGGTTCCGTCGTCGAGGGGCTGCCGCAGCTGCGGCGGCTGTGGCAGCTCGACGCCGGGGCCGTCGAGTCGCTCCTCGCGGACGGGCGCGGGGTCGCCGAGGACGTCGTGCACCGGCACCGCGCCGCGGTCACGCCCGACGCCGTCGCGACCGTCATCTACACGTCCGGGACCATGGGCCGCCCGAAGGGCTGCGTGCTCACGCACGGCAATTTCATGTACGAGGCGGACACGCTCGTGGCCCGCTGGGAGTCGGTGTTCCGGGCCGGGTCCGGGGAGGTGCCCTCCACCCTCCTGTTCCTGCCGCTCGCGCACGTCTTCGGGCGGATGGTGGAGGTGGCTGCCGTCCGGGCCCGGGTCAAGCTCGGGCACCAGCCGGTGCTGGCGGCGGCCGAGCTGCTGCCGGACCTCGCCGCGTTCCGGCCGACGTTCGTGCTGGGGGTGCCGCACGTCTTCGAGAAGCTCTTCGCGGCGGCCCGCCGCACGGCGGAGGCGGAGGGGCGCCTTGGTCCCTTCGACCGGGCCGTCGAGACGGCCGTACGGTACGCGGAAGCGCGCGAGCAGAAGGCGTTCGGCGTCGGGCCGGGGCCGTCGGCCGCGCTGCGCGTGGAGCACCAGCTGTTCGAGAGGCTGGTGTACGGGAAGGTACGGGAGGCGCTTGGCGGGCGGGTGCGGCACGCCATGTCGGGCGGGTCGGCGATGTCGCGCCGGCTCGGACTGTTCTTCGACGGGGCCGGAATCACGGTGTTCGAGGGGTACGGGCTGACCGAGTCCTGCGCGGCCGCGACCGCGAACCCGCCGGGGGCCGTCAAGTACGGCACGGTGGGCCGGCCCATCCCGGGCAGTGCGGTGCACATCGCCGAGGACGGGGAAGTGTGGCTGCACGGGGCGCACGTCTTCTCGGGGTACCTCAACGACGCGCTCGCCACGCAGGCCGTGCTGCGCGACGGCTGGCTGGCGACCGGGGACCTGGGGCGGCTGGACCAGGACGGCTACCTCACCATCACCGGGCGGAAGAAGGAGATCCTGGTCACCTCCAACGGCAAGAGCGTCGCGCCGGCCGCCCTGGAAGAGCGGGTGCGTTCGCACCCGCTGGTCGCGCAGTGCGTGCTCGTCGGCAACGACCGGCCGTACGTGGCCGCGCTGGTCACCCTGGACCCGGAGGGCATCGCGCACTGGCTGTCGATGCGCGGTCTGCCGCAGCGGCCACCGGCCCAGCTGGTCCACGACCCGGACCTGGCGGCGGAGGTGCGGCGGGCGGTGGTGGCGGCGAACACGCTGGTCTCGCAGGCCGAGGCGATCAGGACGTTCCGGGTGCTGGAGGAGCAGTTCACGGAGGAGCGGGGGCTGCTGACGCCCTCGCTGAAACTGAAGCGGCGGGCGATCGAGAAGGTGTACGCGCAGGAGGTCGCCGCCTTGTACGGGGACCCTGCCCTCCCGCGGACGTCCGGAGTCGGGAATAGGCCGGTCCGGCGGCCGGTTCCCGACGACGTCCGATGAGATCCGACGAGATCCGGCGACGCCCGTACGCGGCGCCCGGCGACCCCCGAGGGAACGACAGCACGTGAACCAGGTCCCCGCCATCACGCTCAACAACGGCACCTCGATGCCCCGGCTCGGCTTCGGTGTCTGGCAGATCCCCGACGACGAGGCCGAGCGCGCGGTCGGGACCGCGCTGGAGGCGGGCTACCGCAGCATCGACACGGCGTCCGTGTACCGGAACGAGCCGGGCACGGGCAAGGCCATCGCCGGGTCCGGGCTGCCGCGCGAGGAGCTGTTCGTCACCACCAAGCTGTGGAACAGCACGCGGCGGAAGTGGCGCCGGAAGGAGGTGCTGCGGGCGTTCGAGGATTCGCTCTCCCGGCTCGGCCTCGACCACGTCGACCTGTACCTGATCCACTGGCCGCGTCCCATGCGCGACGACTTCCTGTACATCTGGGAGGCGTTCGAGGAGATCGCGGCGAGCGGCCGGGCCCGCGCCGTCGGCGTGTCGAACTTCCGCCCGACGGACCTGGACAGGCTCCGGGAGCGGAGCTCCCTGGTGCCGGCCGTGAACCAGGTCGAGCTGCATCCGCTGTTCCCGCAGGCCGAACTGCGGGCGGAGCACGCCCGCCGCGGCATCGCCACCGAGGCCTGGTCCCCGCTCGGCCAGGGTGCGGGGCTGCTGGCACTGCCCGCCGTCGAGGCGGTCGCGGCCCGGCACGGCCGCTCCGCGGCCCAGGTGGTGCTGCGCTGGCACCTGCAGCTCGGGAACATCGCGATCCCGAAGTCGGTGACGCCGTCGCGGATCAGGGAGAACCTGGACGTGTTCGGTTTCGAGCTGGACGCCGCCGACATGGCGGCGCTGGACGCCCTCGCCGACGGGCCGCGGGCGGGGCGGATCGGGCCGGACCCGGCCGTCTGCGACCTCTGAGCGGGGGCGGGCAATGGGTGTCCCCGACGGGGTGTACCGGGTGCGTAACGTGGCGACCGGTCTGCTGCTGCGGGTGGAGGGCGGCAGCCGGGTGGGGGTGGGGCCCGACGGCCCGCCGGCGCCGGCGGCCGCCCTGGAGTGGCGGATCTCGCCCGTGCACAGCGGTGGCGGGATCGTCCACGTCGTGAGCGTGCACGGCGACAGGCGGCTGGACGTGGCGAACGCGTCGACGGAGAGCGGCGCCCGCGTCCAGGTGTGGCGGCCGAACGCCTTCGGCGCGCAGGAGTGGATCGTCGAAGAGCACCTCGACGATCCGGGGGTGGTGTCCCTGGTCGCCTGCATCAGCGGGCTGTCGCTGGAGGTGGACGAGGAGGGCCTCGCCCGGCAGTGCGAGGACACCGACTCGCCGGCGCAGTGGTGGCGGCTGGAGCCCGTCTGACCGGCGCCCGCCCCGGGGCTCCGGGCGCGACGCCCGGAACCCGGGTCCGGGGCGGGCGGTGTCAGCTCGCGCCGTGGGCCGGGGCGAGGGCCTCGACGCGTTCGGCGAGGGTGAAGTCCGCCTCGGTGACGGCGTCGCCCGCGCTGTGGGTGTTCATCGACAGCCGGACGGTGTTGTAGCCGAGGGTGAGGTCGGAGTGGTGGTTCAGCTCGTCCTGCACGGCGGCGATGTGGGCGACGAGCGCGCTCGCGGCGACGTGCGAGCCCAGCCGGTAGGTGCGGATGATCCGGTCGTCCTCGAACGCCCACCCGGGCAGTTCCCGCAACCGGTCCTCGATCTCCTTCTGCGAAAGCGGCTCGGCTGCCATCGGCATGCTCCTTCCCCGTACGGGACGAACTCCTGACGTGGGGTCAAGGTTCCCACAGCCGGGGCGGTGGGCGGGGGTGCGCGCGGCCGGTCGCGCGCCTTTCCGTAGCGGTCGCGCACCTTCCCAACGGAGGGTCGCCCGCACCTGCGGGAAGCCTCCCTGAGGTAGCGTCATGCGCATGGCGACCACGACGACCACCACGGCACACGCGGACACCGGGGGGTCCGTCGGCTCCCTGCTCCGCACCTGGCGCGAGCGGCGCGGCATCAGCCAGCTGGAACTGGCCGGTCGCGCCGACTCCTCCGCGCGCCACATCAGCTTCATCGAGACCGGCAGGTCCCGGCCCAGCCAGGAGATGGTGCTTCGGCTCGCGGACCGCCTCGACGTCCCCGTACGGGAGCGCAACGCGTTGCTGCTCGCCGCCGGGTACGCCCCCCAGTACGCGCAGACCCCGATGGACGACCCGGCGATGGGCACCCTGCGCGAGGGCCTGGAGCGCCTGCTGACGGGCTACGAGCCGTACCCGGCGCTGGTCGTGGACGCCATGTACAACGTGATCGCCGCCAACCGGGGCATCGCGATGCTGCTGGACGGTCTGCCCGAGCACCTGCTGACCCCGCCGCTGAACGCGATGCGGATCACCCTGCACCCCGAGGGCCTGGCGTCGCGGATCCACAACCTCAAGGAGTGGCGCGGCCACCTGCTGGCCCAGATGGAGCGGCAGATCGCGCTGGCCCGCTCCGCGCCGCTGCGCGCCCTGTACGAGGAGGTCGCGGCGTACCCGGTGGCCGACCGCCCGGGTGACCGAGAACCGGCCGAAGCCGTTCCGTACATCGCGCTGCCCCTGGTCATCGAGCACGACGGGCACCGGCTGTCGTTCGTGTCGTCCATCGCGACGTTCAACACCCCGATGGACGTGACCGTCGCCGAGCTGGCCATCGAGACCATGCTCCCGGCCGACCCGGCGACGGTGAAGTACCTACGCTCACTGGGGCCCTGAGGCCCGCGCCGCACGCGCGGCGGCGACCTGACGCAGCGCCAGCTGCTGGAACAGCGCGAAGGCGGCGACGGTGAGCGCCTGGGCCGGGATCCAGGCGAGGCCCGCCGCGGTGGGCGCGTCCCAGAAGAAGAGCGAGACCAGGCTGAGCACGACCCAGGCGCAGTTGGCCTCGATCACGAGCTTCACGCCGAACACCGGGGGCCGGCGGCGGGAGGCCAGCCAGCCGACGCCGGCGGCGTAGGCGGTGAGGAAGAGACCGAGCTCGAACAGGGTGGCCGGGTCGATGCCGAGCAGCCGGCCCGTCGGGGCGCTGAAGGCGGCGTACGCCAGGCCGTTGGCGCCGGTGACGACGGCGTCGAGGGCGAGGAAGCGGCGCAGGGCGGTCTGCGGGGCGGCGGTGCGGGCGATACCGGCGATCAGGGTTGCGGACATGGCGGATCAGCCTCCGGGAGGGTCGGGGTTCGAGCGGCCGGCGAGGGCCGACGGCAGGCCGGCCGGGAGGGGTGCGGGATGCTCCGCGGCCTTCCGTGAACCGGTGCCACCACTGTGCCGCGCGGCCGCGGCGGGGTCGATTACCTCCGGGGTAACGGGCCCGCTCCGGTCTTCGGGGGGTGCGCGTGCGCCGTCGCGGCGCGCCAGGTGGTGGGTGGCGGGCCGGTCAGGGGTGGCGCCAACCTTCTTTGACCCACATCGCAAGAAACGTTGGGGTTCTTATGTTCCGCTACGACCCGGAGGGCTACGCTGCACACAGCCGATGCTCTCGAACGTCCAGTCGACACACGGAGAACCTCACGGTGACACCCGCCGCCCGGCCCGACCTCGCCGCGACCTGGTCGCGTGTCGCGGCCCTGGCGCAACGCCGCGGCCAGGACCCGGCCGAAGTGCTGGACGCGGAGCAGCTGGGCCGGCTGTGCGGGGTGGAACCGGCGCTGATCCCCGCGGTGGTGGCGGGGACGGCGCCCCCGGCCCCCCTGTGCGAGCGGGTGCACCGGCGTTTCCTACGGCTGCGGGCCACGCGCCGCGACCGGCACGGCCGGGAGTGGCCGCTGGCCACCATCGCCGACGCGTTCGATGCGCCCGGCGCCTCGTTAGGCCCGCTCAACGCGGGCACCGGGCTGCCCCGGCTGGGCCACGCCGCCGGGGTACAACGGTTCTTCGGGGTGTACGCGGGCTTCCTCCTCGCCGACAGCAAGAGCGCGGTGGAGCGGGCACTGGCCGTCACCGCCGCCGAGGCGTGCACCAGGGCCGCGGCGGGCGCCCCGGTGACCGGCTCCGGCGCAACGGACGACCTGGAACACCTGTCGTACCTGACGGGAATGCCCCCGCACGCCGTCGCGCAGACCCTCGACGGACGGCCGCCCCGACTGCCGCTCAAGGAGCAGGTCCACCAGCGTTTCACCCACCTGCGCCGCACCCGCCCGCGGCCCGACGGGCAGGCCCACTCACTGGCCGCCATCGCCCACTCCTTCGACGCGTCCGGCCAGTCGCTGACCCGCCTCGCCCGTGGCGAGGGGCTACCCAACCTCGCCGCTGCCGCGGGCATCCAGCGCTTCTACGGGGTCGACGGCGGCTTCCTGCTGGCCGACGACACGGAGGCCCTCGCCACCGCCCTCGCCGGCATCGAGTACGAGCTGCGGTCGGCGGAGCAGGACGCGGAGGACCCGATGCTCGCCGTCCTGCGGGCGCACGACGTGCGCAGCATCGTCACCCGGGCCGGTCGGCTGTCCGCGGCGGGCTGGAAGTCGCTGGCCGACCACCTGGACGACCTGCTGGCGCGGGAAGGCCTGCTCAAGGGCCCGGGCGCGCACCGTGAACCCCCGGCCCGCACGGCAGGGGGCCGTGAAGACACCGCCGAGGGGGGAGCGCCATGAGGACCACACGGACCATGCGGAAGCTCGGCGCGGATCTGCTGGCCGAGGTGCGCCTGGCGCCGCCGGCCGACGCCGCCGCGATCGTCGGGAGCCTGTGCGAGGCGTACGGCCGCAGGCGCGGTGGGCGGCCCGTGGCCTTCCGCTTCGCGGGGTTCCCGCCGGACACGGCCAGCGGGCTGTGGCTGGAGCTCGCGGACCGCGACCTGCTGATCATCGAGGAACGCACCCGGCCCGAGCACCAACTCGTCATCGCGTGCCACGAGTTATGGCACCTGGAGGAAGGCACCTGCGACAGTCACGGGCCGGGCATGGCCGTGGCCGCCCGGCTCGTGGGACCGAACGGCGACCTCGCGGACCTGCTGCACTCCGAGACCGGTCTGGGCAGCGTCGTGCGGCAGGCAGCTGCCCGCGCCGACCGGGAGGACCCGGCGGAGATCCGGGCCGAGACCTTCGGCCTGCACCTCGGCAAGATCCTCAAGACCTTCCTGCAGCCGCCCTGCCAGGAGCAGTTCCCCGAGGCGATCGAGCGCATCAAGACCTCGCTCGGCTGGGGCCGTTGAGTGCACCCCTGCGGCGCAGCCCGGCGCCGCGGCGGCCACCGGCCCACCGCCGCCCTGCCGACGCACCTCACGCGCCGCTGCCCCCGCACGGCCCCGACAGAGAGCCCACCACACACGATGACCCCCTCCACCCCGCCCCGCCAGGCCGTCGTGATCGGCGGCAGCATGGCCGGCCTGCTCGCGGCAGCGGTGCTCGCCGAGCACGCGAAGGTCACGATCATCGACGCCGACACGCTGCCCGACAGCCCGGTGCCGCGGCGCGGCCTCCCCCAGGCCCGACACGTCCACGTCATGTGGTCGGGCGGGGCGCGCGCCATCGAGGAGATCCTGCCGGGCATCACCGAGGACTGGACGGCGGCGGGCGCCATCCGTCGGAGCCTGCCCACGGACCTGGTCACCAAGACGGCGCAGGGCTGGATCCCCCGCTGCGGGGAGAAGCAGTTCAACATCTCGTGCAGCCGCGACCTGCTCGACGCGGTGGTACGCGCCCGCGTGACGGGCCTGAGCGGTGTCACCACCCTGCAGCAGAGCCGGGTGCACGCGCTGGAGGGGACTGCGGCCCGGGTCACCGGGGTCCGCGTCGACACCCCCGAGGAGGAGGGGCTGTTGATCACCGCCGACGTGGTGGTGGATGCCAGCGGGCGCGGATCCCGCGCCCGGGCCTGGCTCCAACAGCTCGGGGTGGGCGCCGTCCGGCAGGCCCAGGTGGACTCCGGGCTGGTGTACGCGACCCGGATCTTCGAAGCGCCCCCCGGGGCCCACGAGATGGGCTTCCCCATCGTCAACGTCCAGTCCGATCCGCGGGTTCCCGTACCCGGGCGGACCGCGACGATCGTGCCCATCGAGAACGGCCAGTGGCAGGTCACCCTGTCGGGCACCCGCGGCGGCCAGCCCACCGGCGACCCCGACCGGTTCATCCCGTTCGCCAAGGGCATCCGGGACCCGATCGTCGGCGAGCTCCTCGAAGGCCGCAAGCCGCTCACCGACGTCGCCGTCACCCAGGGCACCGCCAACCGGCGGGTCTACTTCGAGAAGGCCGACCTGCCCGACGGGTTCTTCGCCGTCGGGGACTCCGTGGCCACCTTCAACCCGTTGTACGGGCAGGGCATGACCGTCGCCGCGCAGGGCCTGCTGGCCGTACGGGCACTGCTGCGCGCCAGGGGGCTCGCCCACCCGTCGTTCGGCCGCGAGGCGCAGCGGGCGCTCGCCCCGATGGTGGCCACCGCCTGGGAGCTGGCCACGTCCCAGGACATCCTGTACCCGGGTGCGACCGGGATGCGGCCGCGGGCCGGGGTCGGCCTGCTGAACGCGTACGTCAGCCGGCTGGTGACGGGCGCGACGACCCGGGAGGCGTTGACGGCCGCGTTCCTCCAGGTCATCACGATGAGCAGCCCGCCCACCTACTGGTTGCGCCCGTCGGTGGTGTGGCAGGTGCTGCGCGCCTCGGACCGGGGTGCGCTGAAGGCGCCGCCACTGACCGCGGCCGAGCGGGCCGTCGCGGGGCTCGACCGGGTGGCCGGGCGGGCCGGGCCCGCGGCCGCGCCCGGACCGGGCGGTCCCGTCGATCCGGTGGGCCCCGTCGGCCAGGCGCGATGACGGACGGGCTCATCCTCTACGTCCCGGGGTCGGTGCTGATCCTGGCGCTGCTGATCAAGGCGCCGACGCTGCGCAGGAACTGGGACCAGCCGCTGATGCGGGCGGTGTGCACGCTGTTGGTCGTCGGCTGCCTCGTGATGTTCCTGGCGGCTCCGCCGACGATCTCGGCGGTGAACCGGCTGACGGGCATCACCAACTTCTCGGCGCCGCTGGTGTACGGGGTGCTCACAGCGTTCTCGGGGTCGTGCATCGTCCTGGTGCTGCACTGGGGCGGCGGCCCGCCCGCGGTGGTGCGCCGGGCGACCCGGCTCACGTCGGCGGTGTTCGGCGCCGTCGCCCTGCTGATCGTCTTCCTGTTCGTGATGGGGGACGCACCGGTCGAGCGGGTGCGGGACCTGGACACGTACTACGCCAACACGCCCTGGCTGCGCGAGATGATCGTCTGCTACCTGCTGGCCCACATGGCGGGCAGTTCGGCGCTGACGGGCCTGTGCTGGAAGTGGCTGCTGCGGGCGGACCCCTCGCTGCGGCCGCTGCGCACCGGGCTGGCGCTGATCGTGCTCGGTGGGGTGCTGGACCTGGGCTACCTGGTGGCGAAGTGGGCGGCGGTGGGCGCCCGCTGGGCGGGCCGGGACTGGGACGGGCTGTCCACGTACGCGGCCCCGCCCCTCGCCGCGTCGGCGGCCCTGATGGTGGGGGCGGGGTTCATCGTGCCGCTGGTCGGCGGCTCTGAGGCCTGGCGGGACTACAGCCGGTACCGGCGGCTGCGCCCGCTGTGGAAGGCACTGCGCGGCTTCGCCTCGCCGAGCGTGAGGACGGTGCCGCTGACCTGGTGGTCGCCGATCGGGATCCGGCTGATCCACCGGGAGTCGGTGATCGACGACGGGATCCTGGCCCTGGGCTGCTGGTTCGACCCGGGCGTGCGGTGTGCCGCGTACGAGGCCGCGCGCGCCGAGGGCATGGACGGGCCGCGGGCGTCGCTGGTGGCGGACGCAGCCATGCTCGCGGCGGCGGTGCGGCGCCGGGAGGCCGCCGAGCTGGCGGGCTGCGTCGGGGAACACCGGGAGGGCGCCGACCAGGGGCCGCCCGACCCGTACCGGCTGGACTCGACGCCTCTGGCGGCGCTGGCCCGGGAGTTCAGCTCGTCGCCGATCGTGGCGGCCGTCCGCAGCGGCCGCGACTAGCTGCGGCCCGCGTCGGCGTTGACGGGCGAGAGCCGGTAGGCGCCGTGGTGGGAGACGACACGGCCTGCGGTGGGCGGCGCGAAGTGGGTGCCCAGGACGAGGGTGTCCGTGTCGGCGAGCGAGCCGAGCAGGGTGCGGCGCGAGGCCTCTGACCGCTCGGGGTCGATGTCGACGCACGCGCCGATGGCCGGACGGGCGAGCTGGACGGGGTGGTGGATGCAGTCCCCGGTGATCAGGACCGTCCGGCCGGGGGTGGTCAGCTCGACGGCGACGTGGCCGGGAGTGTGGCCGGGCGTGGGCAGCAGGCGGAGGTGCGGGGTGATGGCCGCGCCCCCGGCGGGGACGTCGACGAGGTCGAGCAGTCCTGCTTCCTCCACCGGGATCACGGAGTCCAGGAACATGTGCCGGCGCGCCTCCTCCATGTCGTACCCGGCCCAGAACTCCCGCTCGGTGCGGGAGGTGACGTAGCGGGCGTTGGGGAAGGTGGGGACCCACGCTCCGTCTGCCAGCCGGGTGTTCCAGCCGACGTGGTCGGCGTGCAGATGGGTGAGGACCACCAGGTCGACCGAGTCCGGGGGGAATCCGGCGGCGGTGAGGCGCTGGAGGTAGTCGGTGTCCAGGTCGTGCCAGGCGGGGTTGGCGCGCTCCTTGCCGTTGCCGATCCCGGTGTCCACGAGGACGCGCAGCCCGTCGAGGGTGAACGCGAAGGTGTGGCTGTGGAGGCGCAGGACGCCCCGGTCGTCGGCGAAGTGGGGGCGCAGCCAGTCCTGTCCGGCGACGACCTCGGGGGTGGCGTCCGGCAGCAGCCAGGGTCCGGTGGCGGGCGGCAGGGGGGTCTCGTCGATGCGGTGGACGGTGACGTCGCCCGCGGTCCAGCCGGGGACTGCGGGCGGGCGGACGGCCGGGCGGACGGATGGTGCGGTTGCTCGGGTCTCAACAGTGGTCACGGACGGGTCCTTTGACACTAAACGCAAACGGTTTGCTTTTAGTTAGCGTAGGGCCCTACGAACGCCTGAGGCCCGACACCGCGCCCGGGGACCACGGGTCCCTCTCCTCGGACCTGACGGCCTGGGCCGAGCAGTTCCTCGACGAGATGTCCTCCCCCACCGGCCGCGCCTACGTCCGCGACGCCCTGCTCGGGGACCCGGACGGCAGCAACGCCGGCCGGTGCTCCGCGTACGCCGCCGAACAGGTCGGCGCCATCCTCACCCGCGCGACCGGACGCGGGGAGCGGACGCCCGACGTCGAGACGGTCCTCGACCACGTCGTCGCCCCGCTGATGTACCGCATCCTGTTCCGACCGGACGGGCTCGAGACCGCGTACGCCCGCCGACTCGTGACGGCCGTCCTCGGCCCGGCCGGCCGGTGACCGGTTCGCCCCTCCGGACACGCGACGGGGCGTGCCGGCCCGGACCCGCCCCGGGCCGCGGTCAGGCCGCGAGGACCTCCTCGGGGCCGGACCCGGGCTCGGGATCGGGCTCGGGGTTACGGGCGAGCCAGGCCCCGTAGGCGCGGACGCGGCGCCAGTGCCGGAGCTGGTCGAGGGCGAACGCCGCCCGGGCCGAGGCGTGCGGCCGCGGTTCCAGGCCCCGGGCCAGCCGGTGCATCTGGAAGCGTACGAAGGCCAGCAACCCGGCGCCGGCCAGGTCCCGGTCCTTCCACTGCAGCCGTTCCACGATCACGCGTACGTCCTCCCCCGCGCGCCAGCGGGCCGGCAGATCGGGGCGGAACGCCAGGGCGGAGGCGAGGCCGACGACGGCGAAGCCGCGGTCCAGGACCCGGCGGGCGGTCTGGCTGCGGGCTATCCCGCCGGTCAGCATCAGCGGCATGGGGGCCGCCTCGACGAACTGTTCGGCGAAGGCGAGGAAGTACGCCTCGCGCTCCAGGGTCCGCAGGTCGGCCGTACGGCCCAGGGTCGCGGGGCTCTCGACGCTGCCCCCGGACAGTTCGACCAGGTCGACGCCGAGCCCGCCGAGCACCTCCAGGACCCGGGCGGCGTCCTCGGTGTCGAAACCGCCGCGCTGGAAGTCGGCGGTGTTCAGCTTGACCGCGACCGCGAAGTCCTCCCGGACCCGGGCGCGGACGGCCCGGACGACCTCGGCGAGCAGCCGGACCCGGTTGGGGAGGCTGCCGCCCCAGCGGTCGGTGCGCCGGTTGACCAGCGGGGAGAGGAACTGGCTGAGGAGGTAGCCGTGGGCGGCGTGGATCTGGACGCCGTGGAAGCCGGCCTCCTGCGCCCGTCGGGCGGTGACCGCGAAACGCCCGACGGTGGCCCGGATGTCGGCCTCGGTCATCGCGGTGGGCCGGGCGAACCGCTTGGTGTGCCTGCCGAGGCTCACCCCGATCTCCGAGGGCGCCCAGGCGGTGCCGGGCATCTCCGCGCCGACCTGCCGGCCGGGGTGGTTGATCTGCATCCAGACCTGGCCGCCGCCGGATGCGGCGGCCCGGGCCCAGCGGCGGAACGGGCCGAGCGGGGCGTGTGCGTCGAGGACGATCGTCCCGGGGGCGGTCAGGGCCCGGCGGTCCACCATCACGTTGCCGGTGATCAACAGTCCGGCGCCGCCCTGCGCCCACCGGCGGTAGAGGCGCTCGATGCGCTCGCCGGGCAGCTGGCCGGGCCCGGCGAGGCTCTCCTCCATCGCGGCCTTCGCCAGCCGGTTCGGCAGCCGGCCGCCATGGGGCAGGTCGAGTGGCGTGAAAAGGTCCATCTGCGCTCCCCCCGGACCGCGGGTGGCACGTGCCACCCGCATTCGGCCGACAAGATACCGCCAGGTGTCCGAGAAACGTCAGTCCTCTGCCGGCCGTGACGGCGGGCGGCGGGATCGCGCGGGACCCCGGCCCCGGGCAGGGCCGCCCGGGGTACCGGGGGGACCTGCGGGAGTGCCGGTCAGAGGTCCGCGGGGGAAAGCCCGGCCTGGGCGGCGGCCGCCTGCACGGTCTGCTCCAGCAGCACCGCGATGGTCATCGGGCCGACGCCGCCGGGAACCGGGGTGATCAGCGAGGCGCGGGCGGCGGCGGACTCGAAGTGGACGTCGCCGACGTTGCCCTCGTTGTAGCCGGCGTCCAGGACCACGGCGCCCGGCTTGATGTCCTCACCGCGGATGAATTCGGCCTTGCCGACGGCGGCGACCAGGACGTCTGCCTGGCGGACGATCGAGGACAGGTCCCGGGTGCGGGAGTGGCAGTAGGTGACGGTGGCGTTCTGCTCCAGCAGCAGCATGCCGGCGGGCTTCCCGAGGATGGCGCTGCGGCCGACGACGACGGCGTGCTTGCCGGTGAGGTCCACGTCGTACTCGGCGAGCAGGCGCATGATGCCGCCGGGGGTGCAGGAGACGAAGCCCGGCAGGCCGAAGCCCATCGCGGCGAAGGAGTGCATGGTGACGCCGTCGACGTCCTTGCCCGGGGCGATGGCCTCGAAGGCGGCGCGCTCGTCGATGTGGTGCGGGACGGGGTGCTGGAGCAGGATGCCGCTGATCGCCGGGTCCTCGGAGAGGGCCGTGATGGTGGCGACGAGCTCCTCGGTGGTGGTCCCGGCCGGCAGCGCCACGTGGCGGGAGGTGATCCCGGCCTTGGCGCAGCGGTTCTGCTTCATGCGGACGTAGGTGACGGAGGCCGGGTCCTCGCCGACCAGGACCGTCGCGAGGCAGGGCGCGGTGCCGGTGCGCTCGGTGAGCTTCGCCGCCCGGGCGGCGGTCCGCTCGGTGATGCGGCGGGCGAGGGCGGTGCCGTCCATGAGGCGGGCGGTGGCAGTCGTCATAGGGGTCTCCTGGGCGTCGCTGCGGATCGCGGTTCGCCCAGGCGCGCGGCAGTCGGCCGTACGCGCGGTACGCCGGACGCACGACGGGGTGCCGTACGCCGGGCCGCTCCCCGGTGGTGATCCACCCGAACGCCAGTCACGGCCCGCGCCCACTGTAGTCGACGGCGCGCGGCGGCCCACGGGCCGGTCCGGGGGCCCGTCCGCGGGCCCGTGCCGGGCCGGACAGAAGGGCAAATCGGTGGATCACCGGCGCCACCCCTGGAACGATGTGGGACATGACGCGCACGTTCGATTCCCTGGTGGCGGAGGCCGAGTCCGTCTCGGTGGAGGGGTGGGACTTCTCCTGGCTCGACGGCCGCGCCACCGAACAGCGCCCCTCCTGGGGCTACCAACGGATGCTGGGCGAGCGGCTCGCCCGGGTCCGCTCCGCGCTGGACGTCCAGACCGGCGGGGGCGAGGTGCTCGCCGGGGCGGGGCCGCTGCCGCCGCTGATGGCGGCGACCGAGTCGTGGCCGCCGAACATCGACAGGGCCACCCGGCTCCTGCACCCGCTGGGCGCGGTGGTGGTCGCGGACGCCGACGAGCCGCCGCTGCCGTTCGGGGACGAGGCGTTCGAGCTGGTGTGCAGCCGGCATCCGGTGACCATCTGGTGGGAGGAGATCGCACGGGTGCTGCGCCCGGGCGGCACGTACTTCTCCCAGCAGGTCGGGCCGTCGAGCGTCTTCGAGCTGGTCGAGTACTTCCTCGGGCCGCAGCCGGAGGGGGTCCGGCGCGCTCGGCACCCGGACGACGCGGTCGCCGACGCCGGGAAGGCGGGGCTGGAGGTCGTCGACCTGCGTTCCGAGCGGCTGCGGACGGAGTTCCACGACATCGGGGCGGTGATCTACTTCCTGCGGAAGGTGATCTGGATGGTGCCGGGCTTCACCGTCGCCCAGTACCGCGACCGCCTGCGGGAACTTCACGAGGAGATCGAGCGCGAGGGCCCGTTCGTGGCGCATACCGCCCGTTTCCTCATCGAAGCACGCAAACCGGGCTGAGCGGGTGGCGCTGCCGGAGGGGCGCGGACGCCCGGACGGATTTCCGGCCGATCGGTTGCCTGTCCACAGCGTGGCGCAGGTCACTCAATTCAGCGCGTAACGAATCGACTCGGGCATGCGATGAACCGACAGGTTGTCCTCGCGCGGCCCGGAATACAGACCCCCCTCGGGTCTGTTTCCCGAGTCCGCGCGATGATGTCCCGCCCACTCCTTATCTGTTCGCAACGAGAGGCTTCTTGTGTCGCTCAGCCCGTCCCGTACGTTCCCTCCGGAGATCGCCGATTCCGAGGCCCTGGTCGCGCTCGTCGAGCGCGGCCGCGAGCAGGGTCACATCAACGGCGACGACGTGCGCCAGGCCTTCGAGGCCGGCCGCATCCCGGTGGACCAGTGGAAGCGGGTCCTGCGCAGCCTGAACCAGGTCCTGGACGAGGAGGGCGTGGCCCTCCACGTCAGCGCGGCCCCCGCCACCAAGGCTGCCGCCAAGAAGCCCCGCAAGGCTGCTGCCGCCCCGGCCCGCACCGTGACCAAGAAGGTCGCCGCGCCGCGCCCGATCGGCGCGCGCAGCAAGGCCGCGACCGCTGCTGCTGCGGCCGCCGCTGCGGCCCAGGCCGCGGCCCCGGCGGCCGCCGCCCCCGCCGCGGCGATATCCGCCACCCCGGCCGCCGCGCCGCAGGCCGTGGCGGCCGATGCCGCCGAGCCGAAGAAGCGGACGGTCAAGAAGGCCGCCGCGGCCAAGAAGACCGCCGCGAAGAAGACGACGGCGGCCAAGAAGACCACCGCCAAGGACGTGGACGACGCCGAGAACCCGTCCCTGGAGGGCGAGGACTGGCAGACCGAGGACCTCGTCGACGAGGTCGAGGAGGAGACCCCCGGCAGCGGCGGCCAGGGCTTCGTGCTGTCCGACGAGGACGAGGACGACGCCCCCGCCCAGACGGTCATGGTGGCCGGTGCCACCGCCGACCCGGTCAAGGACTACCTCAAGCTCATCGGCAAGGTGCCGCTGCTCAACGCCGAGCAGGAGGTCGAGCTCGCCAAGCGGATCGAGGCCGGACTGTTCTCCGAGTACAAGCTCGAAGAGGAGGAGGACCTCAAGCCGGCGTACCGGCGCGAGCTGGAGATCCTGGTCGAGGACGGCCGCCGGGCCAAGAACCACCTGCTGGAGGCCAACCTCCGCCTCGTGGTCTCCCTGGCCAAGCGCTACACCGGCCGCGGCATGCTCTTCCTGGACCTGATCCAGGAGGGCAACGTCGGTCTGATCCGCGCCGTGGAGAAGTTCGACTACACCAAGGGCTTCAAGTTCTCCACGTACGCGACCTGGTGGATCCGGCAGGCGATCACGCGTGCCATGGCCGACCAGTCGCGCACGATCCGCATCCCCGTCCACATGGTCGAGATCATCAACAAGCTCGCCCGTGTGCAGCGGCAGATGCTCCAGGACCTCGGCCGCGAGCCCACGCCGGAGGAGCTGGGCAAGGAGCTCGACATGACCCCGGAGAAGGTCATCGAGGTCCAGAAGTACGGCCGCGAGCCGATCTCCCTGCACACCCCGCTGGGTGAGGAGGGCGACAGCGAGTTCGGTGACCTCATCGAGGACTCCGAGGCGGTCGTCCCGGCCGACGCGGTCTCCTTCACCTTCCTCCAGGAGCAGCTGCAGTCGATCCTGGGCACGCTCTCCGAGCGTGAGGCGGGCGTGGTCTCCATGCGCTACGGCCTGAACGACGGCCAGCCGAAGACCCTCGACGAGATCGGCCGCGTGTACGGGGTGACCCGTGAGCGCATCCGCCAGATCGAGTCGAAGACCATGTCGAAGCTGCGCCACCCGTCGCGCTCCCAGGTGCTGCGCGACTACCTCGACTGATCCGCGGGCTCGACTGATCCGCGGGTCGGCCGGAAAAGCACCGGCCCCCGTACCCCGCCCGTGAGGGCGGGGTACGGGGGCCTTCGCGTACCCGCGGGTTCAGTGCTCCAGGAGGTTCCGCAGCCGCTCCTCGTTGCGGGCCATCTCCTTGCGCGCGTGCGGCTTGGCCACGAGCGGCGCGATGACCCTGCCGATGCCGTGTCCCTCGATCTCGACGTCCAGGGTCAGGCGGGAGCGCTTGCCGCCGTCCAGCGGCTCGATGGCCCCGTGCACGTTGCCGCGTACGGGCCCGTCCACGCCCTGCATGTGCCAACTGCGGGGCGGGTCGAGCTGCTTGACCTCCATCGTCGTCGGGAACTCCCGCTTGCCCAGCCTTCGGGTGACGGCGACCCGCTGCCCTACGTGGGGCGGCGCGCCGTCCAGCGGGCGGGCGGAGACGGCGCTCTCCTGCCACTCCGGGAGGTGCCTGGGGTCCGTCACGTAGGCGTAGACGTCCTCGGGAGTGGCGGAAATGTCGATGGTCTCTCTGATCGCGGACATGGCGGCCCCTTAGTGCCCCCCTGCTTGTCCTCTCCCTACCAAACTACCCCCGCAGGTCAGGCGGCCGCGCGGGCTTTGCGGGCGGCGATCACGGCGTAGACGAGGACACCGGCGAAGAGGAACAGGGTGCCCTGGTAGACGGCGGCGTAGCCGGAGCCGGCGACCAGCCACATGGAGAAGCCGAAGGACACGGTGGCGAGGGAGGCGTCGCGGACGAGGCGGCCGCGGTGGACCTGCTCGGTCTTGCCCTCCAGCAGGAAGCGGATCTGCGCGGCGGTGGCCAGCAGGTAGGGGACGGTCGCGGTGAAGGTGGTGACCAGGACGAGGACCTCGAAGACGCCGCCGGAGCCGGCCGTGTAGTTGTAGACGGTCAGGGCGGAGGCCAGGGCGGTGGTGACGAGCACGCCCATCACCGGGACGCCGCGCTGCTTCTTCTCGAAGGCCTTCGGGAAGAGGCCGTCCTTGGCGGCGGCGTACGGGGTCTGCGCGCTGAGCAGGGTCCAGCCGTTGAGGGCGCCCGCCATCGAGATCACGGCGGCGCAGGCGACGAGGGTGCCGCCCCAGGTCCCGCCGAACATGGCGTTGACGGCGTCGGTGAAGGGGGCCTCGGAGTCGACCAGCCGGTCGTGGGCGACCAGGCCGAACACGGAGAGGGTGCCCAGCAGGTAGACGACGGCCGCGCCGGCGGTGCCGAGGATGGTGGCCCGGCCGACGTTGCGAGCGGGGTCGCGGACCTCGCCGGCGCTGACGGCGGCGGACTCCACGCCGAGGTAGCTGAAGAGGAGGATCGCCGCGGAGGCGGAGAGGGCGCCGGCCGGACTCTGGTCGGTGGCCTGGAACGGGCCGAGGTTGGCCGGGTCGAAGAAGAACAGGCCGCCCACGGCCACCAGCAGCAGCGGGGCGAACTTCAGGACGGTGGCGACCAGCTGGACGGTGCCCACCCAGCGGGTGCCGGCCAGGTTGGCGAGCGCCGGGAGCCACTGCATGGCCAGGGCGGCCAGGCACATGGACCACTTGTGCGCGCCGATGGCCGGGAAGAGGACCGAGAGGTAGCCGACCGAGGCGACGGCGAGGGCCGCGTTCGACACCCAGGATGTGATCCAGTACGTCCAGGCCGCGAGGAAGCCTGCGAAGTCGCCGAAGGCGGCGCGGGCGTACACGTACGGGCCGCCGGTCTGCGGGAGGCGCTCGGCGAGCCGGCCGAAGACCAGGGCGAGGGCGATCGCGCCGAGCGTGAGCACGCCGAACGCGACCAGGCTGATCGTGCCGAACGGAGCCACGGAGGCGGGCAGGAGGAAGATGCCGCCGCCGATGATGTTGCCCATGACCAGGCAGGTCGCGATCGGGAGGCCGAAGCGGCGGGCGTGCGGGCCGCCCGCGCCCTCCTCTGCGGTCTCGGGGGTGGCGGGGGCCTGGGGGGCCGGGGCTATGGCAGGGGTGGTGCTCAAGGGTGGCGCCTCGGGTGTTTCACATGCCGGACAGGTCGACACATGCTCCGGTACGGTGCGGGCACCGCAAAATCAACGGCTTTCGTCCGGAACGGAGGCCCCTGCGGACGGAAGGATTCCGTTCTACGGGGCCTGCGGCCGTGGATCCTTCAGTACGGCCTCCGCGACCACGCCCGTCCCACCCGGCTCCGGGGCCTCGGCGGCCGCTTCCTCCACTGCCCTCGCGACCGTTGCCCTCGCGACCGCGGCCTCCTCCGCGGCCGCCGCCGTCCCCGCCGCCGTCCGCGCCGCCGCCGCCGGGCGGGCAGGTCCCAGCGGCACCTGCGGGCCGTCCAGCTCCCGCAGCCAGCCCCGCAGGACGCGGTGCACGGCCTCCGCGCCCACCGGGAACGGCGGTTCCGGATCCGACAGCTCCACCGGCCACATCAAGAACGCCTCCCCCTGCTCCCCGCCCAGCCCGCCGTGCGAGCCGATCTGCTCCTCGAAGGCGTGCACCTGCCCGGTCTCCGGGTCGTACGCCGAGTTCACCATGACGTCGGGGACGTGCGGGAAGCCGTCGCTGCGCCGGACCGCCTCGGCCGCCCCCGGTCCGAACCGGTCCAGCAGGGCCTCCGCCTCCCCCGGCTCGGCCAGCCGGGCCGTCACCCCGCCCGGGCCCAGGACCTCCCCGTCCACCAGCAGGAACCCGATGCCGGGATGGTTGGCCAGGGTCGGCAGCAGGGCCGGGTGCGCGCGCTCGATCCGCGCCCGCGACGCCCGGCCCCGGATGTCGGGGAAGGAGATCACCCCGAGGTTGCCGGAGGCCAGCACCACCGGTTCCCGGCGCCCCGGCCGGGGGAGCTCCTCCTCGCCTTCCTCCACGGGCCGGTGGAGGGCCGCCAGTACGGCCGCCCGGGCCTCGGCCCCGCTGGGGGTGCCGCCGGCCCGACGGGAGACGGGCAGCCCGCAACCCGCCCGGACCAGGTCCTTCAAGGTCAGCCCGTACCGGCTCAGGAAGGTCTCCCCCGGGCTCTGCCCGTGGTCCGACAGCAGCACGATCCGGTAGGTGCGCGGCGCGTGCTCGGTGACCCGGGCGAGGAGCGCGAGACTGCGGTCGAGCCGGGCCAGCACCTGGTCGGTGTCCCGTCCGCGCGGGCCCGAGTGGTGGGCGACCTCGTCGTACGCGACGAGGTCGGCGTAGATCGCGGAGCGGCCGGCCAACACGTCACCGATCACCGCGGCGACGACCACGTCCCGTTCGACGACCGTCGCGAAGGCGCGGATCAGCGGGTACAGGCCGCCCCGGGACACCCGGGGGCCGTCCCCGTGCAGCCGTGCCCGTACCGACTGGACGATCTCCCGGCACACCTCGGCGACGAAGGACACCGCGGTGCGGACGGCGTTGGCCGGGTCGGAGAAGTACGCGAAGTAGCCGGCCCGCGAGCGGTTCGCCCGGCCCCGACGGGCCGAGACCGACAGCACCAGGGCGAGCTGGTCGGCGCCGCCGCTGAACAGGTTGCCGCGGCTGGCCCCGTCCAGGGTGAGCAGCCCGCCGTCCCCGGTGCGGGCGACGGCCCGGCGCTGGAGTTCTGCGGCGCTGGTGGGCCGGTTGCAGACCATCACCTCACCGCTCTCCTTCTCGTACCAGCGGAAGGCGGGCACGTCGAAGGTGGAGCCGTGCAGGATGCCGAGCTGGCTGGCGCCGGTCTGGCTGGACCAGTCGGTGTGCCAGGGGGTGATGCGGTGGCTGCGCTCCAGCCAGTCCGCGACCGTCGGCATCACCCCCCGGTCGGCGGCCTCGCGCAGCACGCGGTGGCCGACGCCGTCGAGTTGGAGGAAGAGCAGGCCCGGCGGCTGCCGGGCGCCGGCGGCGCCCGGCCCGCGGTGGCGCCGGCGCCGCCGGTCGGCGAGCCGGTAGAGGCGCCGCCGGTACGCCTCGTCGTCGCGGACCGCGAGGGCGGTCGACGTCGCCGACGCCACGGCGGACATGACCGCGGCCACCACGACCGCGGTCTCGGGGGCCGCCTGTCCGTGCCCGGACGGGATCAGGCGGAGCGCCATCAGCAGCAGGGAGCCGTTGAGGAAGAAGACGAGCAGGCCGAGCACCAGAGCCGGCACCAGCAGCAGGGCCCGTACCAGCACCGGCCACACCAGCGCGCTCAGCAGGCCGAACGCCCCGGCGCCCCAGGCCGCCGTCAGCCCGACCTTGGTGACGCTGTCACCGTCGCCGGACTGGAGCCGGAAGTCGGGCAGGACGCCGGCCAGCACCAGCATCGTCAGGGTGGACACCGCCCAGACCACGATCACGCGCAGCAGGGCGCCGCCCGTGCTCCGCAACCGTCCTCGCCGCACGCCGCACCCGCCTCGTGTCGCCCCCGGCCACGGCCGGGAAGCACCACCGGGCCCGCGCGCGCCGCCCGCGGTCCCCGCCGCCTCGTCCAGCGTCGCACAGCGGGCGTCGGGGCGCGGCCGGGTGCGCCCCCTCCGGTCGGTGCCCGGGGTGCCGTCGCAGCGGTCAGGTGCCGTCGTAGCCTGCGGTCGGCATGGAGAGCCGGCGGTGCACCTCGGCCTTCATCGCGGAGGTGTAGTGCGGCTCGTCGAGCCCGGCGGTCTCCAGTCGTACGCCGCGCCGCCGGCACTCCGCGGTGAACTCCTCGACGGAGCGCAACGCCCGGGCGAGCACGCGGTGGTTGGGGGCGACGAACAGGTCGACCTGCCCGGCGTCCACGTCGCACCACAGCGCGCAGTGGTCGGGGCGCAGCCCGTAGACGAGCAGCTCCCTGGTGACGACGTAGCCCTGGTCGGCGGCCCAGCGGTCGCACATGGCGCGCTGGCTCCGGGTGTCCACGGCGAAGGGGTCGGTGTCCAGATCCTCGAGCGGGGCCAGGCTGGCGATCGCGGCCACGCGCAGCTCATCCATGCCGCCCGACCCTACTCCGATCCGCGGCCCGGGAGGAGGGGTGCGGCCGGTTTCGGTTGCGGGCGCCCACGGAGGGCAGCATCTAGGCTCGTGGGTGCGGCCGGTGCGGTGCGGGGCCGCGACAGGACGGGGGTGCCGGATGCCGGTGGAGATCACCTGGTGGGGGCATGCCGCGTGCACGGTGGAGGACTCCGGGGTGCGGGTGCTGACGGACCCGTTGTTCGCCCGACGGCTGGCGCACCTGCGCCGGCGGCGCGGGGCCCTGCCGCCGGCGGAGGCGGCCCGGGCGGACGTGGCGGTGGTGTCGCACCTGCACGCCGACCACCTGCACCTGCCCTCACTGGCCCGGCTGGCGCCGGGGACCCGGCTGGTCGTCCCGCGGGGGGCGCGGCGGGCGGTGCCGGGGCTCGCCCGGCTGTCCGCGGTGCGGTCCCTGACGGTGACGGAGGTGGTCCCGGGGGACGAGGTGGGCGTGGGTTCCGGGGTGACGGTACGGGCGGTCAGTGCGCGGCACGACGGGCGGCGGCTGCCGTTCGGGCCGCATCTGGCGCCCGCCCTCGGGTACGTGGTGCAGGGCGCGCGGCGGACGTACTTCGCCGGGGACACCGGGTTGTTCGCGTCGATGGCCGAGGAGGTCGGGCCGGTGGACGTGGCGCTGCTGCCGGTGGGCGGTTGGGGCCCGTACCTGGGGCCGGGGCATCTGGACGCGGCCCGGGCGGCCCGGGCGCTGGCCGCGCTGGCGCCGGCCGCGGCGGTGCCGGTGCACTACGGGACGTACTGGCCGATCGGGCTGGACGCGGTGCGGCCGCACGAGTTCCATGCGCCGGGCGACGATTTCCTGCGGCATGCGGGGCGGCTGGCGCCGAAGGTGGCGGTCCGGGTGCCGGGGCACGGGGAGCGGGTGCGGCTGCCGTGATCCGGCCCGGGCTCGCGGTGGTGGCGTCGGCAGCGGCGTCGGTCGGGCGGGTGCCGCCGGAGACCACCCAGCAGGCGGTCGGATATCCGGCGCTGTTCGTGCTGGTGGCGCTGGGTGCGTTGGTGCCGGTGGTGCCGACGGGGGCGCTGGTGAGTTCGGCGGCGGTGGTGGCGGTCCATCAGCAGTCGCCGCCCGTGGCGGTGCTGATGGCGTTCGGGGTGGCCGCGCTGGCGGCGTTCACGGGGGACGTCGCCCTGTACTGGCTGGGGCAGCGCGGGGTGCGGTCCCCGGGCGGATCGCGGCGGCTGGAGGCGCTGCGCGAGCGGGCCACGCCGGAGCGGCTGGACCAGGCCCGGAGGCGGCTGGACGAGCACGGGGTGCTGGTGCTGGTGCTGTCCCGGTTGGTTCCGGCGGGCCGGATCCCGGTGATGGTGGCCTGCCTGTTGGCGCAGCTTCCGCTGGGGCGGTTCGCGCGGGGCGACCTGCCGGCGTGCCTGGCGTGGGCGGCGACGTACGGGCTGATCGGGATCGTGGGCGGGTCGCTGTTCGCGGAGCCGTGGAAGGGTGTGGTGGTGGCGGTCGCGCTGGCCCTGCTGGTCAGTGCGGGGCCGGCGGTGTGGCGCCGGCTGCGGCCGACGCAGTAGGTGGGCGACGGCGGCCCGTACGGTGGGGGGTTCACCACGTGCGGGACGCCCCCACGGGCAGGTCCCACAGGTCCCGGCGGTCGAGGCCGGCGCGGGCCCAGGCGGCACGGACGCGGTGCAGCGGCTCCATGACGGGTTCGGCGGACAGGACGAACATGCCCCAGTGCATGGGGGCCATCCGACGGGCCCCGACGTCCTGGCACGCCCGTACGGCCTCCTCGGGGTCGGCGTGGACGTCGCACAACCACCAGCGGGGCGCGTAGGCGCCGATCGGGAGCAGGGCCAGCTCGATGCCGGGGTGGCGGCGGCCGATCTCGGTGAACCAGTGGCCGTATCCGGTGTCACCGGCGAAGTACACCTTGTGCGGGGCGGCGGACCGGGTGTCGGTGAGGATCCAGCCGCCCCACAGGGTGCGGCAGGTGTCGATGAGGGACCGCTTCGACCAGTGGTGGGCGGGGACGAAGTCGAAGCGCACGCCGCCCAGTTCGGCGGCCTCCCACCAGTCGAGCTCGGTGACGCGGGTGAAGCCGCGGCGGCGGCACCAGCGGCCGAGGCCGGCCGGGACGAAGAGGGGGGTGTGCCGGGGCAGCCGTTTGAGGGTGGGGGCGTCGAGGTGGTCGTAGTGGTTGTGGCTGATCACCACCGCGTCGACGGGCGGCAGGTCCTCCCAGCGGACGCCGGGGGGGTTCATCCGCGGCGGGGTGGCGAGGATCCGGCGGGACCAGACGGGGTCGGTGAGGACGGTCAGCCCGCCGGTCCGCACCACCCAGCTGGCGTGCCCGGCCCAGGTGACGCATGCGGTGCCGGGGGCGAGGTCGGGCAGCGGGCCCGGCGCGTAGGGCAGGTCGGGGATGCCGCGCAGGCCCTCGGGGCCGGGCCGGAAGACGCCCTCGCGCGCGAGCCGGGCGTACGCGCGCAGCCCCGGCAGCGGGGTGGTGAGCCGGTCGGCGAAGGACCGCGGCCAGCTCCGCCGCTCCCCGACCGGCCGCAGACCGCTGCCCGCCCCGGAGTCGGGCGGTACGGGCGTGCCGGGCGCCGGCGGGGCGGGGGCCGGTGGGGCCGGGGCTGTTGGCGCGGGGGCCGGTGGGGCGGGGGCCGACGTGGTGGGGGCCGGGGCGGCGGGGGGCAGGTCCCTCATCGAAGAGCTCCGCTCGTCGGGTCGGTCGGCGTGGGACCCGGTCAGGTGGCCAGCCCGGCCAGGACCGAGTCGAGGAGGTCCAAGGAGGCGTGTATCTGCGGGAGTTCGAGGGGCTGGGGGGCGGTGAGCGCGGCGAGCCGCTCGTCCGGGTCCGTGCCGAGGAACGGCCCGGTGGACAGGCGGACCCGTAGCTCGCCCAGCTCGTCGGCGAAGCGCTGCCCGCCGGGGGTGGGGGCGCCGAGTCGGGCGCCGAGCCAGTCCTCCAGCTCCATGGCGTCGCGGACGCCCTGGCGGGCCAGCCCGGGCCGCAGCGGCGTCAGGTCGGCGTACACGTGACGGCCGGCCTGCGGCGGTCGGGCCAGGGCTCCGGCGGCCAGGAGGTGCCGGTGGACGGCGGCGGCCACCGTCCCGTGCAGGGCGGCGGCAGCGCGGGCGCGTTCGGCGACGGCGTCGGGCTCGTGGAGGGCGTGCACCGCCGCGGCGGCGACGGGCGCCGCGACCAGGGCGCCGGTGGCGGAGAGGACGTCCAGGGTGCGGGCCCGCAGCCACGTGCCCTGCGGGGTGACGGGGAAGCGGGCGACGGCAGCGGGCCAGCCGGCGGGCAGCAGGGCGCCGGACAGGTCGAGGAGTACGGCGACCCGGTCGGGCAGCATCTCGGCGGGGCTGAGGACGAGCGTGTCGTGCGGCCGGTGCACGGTGTCGCGCCAGCTCTCGTCGCTGATCACGAAGAGGTCGGCGGTGACCGCGGCCTCGCAGGCCTCCAGCAGCAGTTCCGGCGGCGGCACGGTCGCGGTCGGGTCGTCGGCGACGGACAGCAGCAGCACTCGCGGGTCGCCGCCCTCGGCCCGCACCCGGCGTACGGTCTCCAACAGGGCGTACGGGTCGGGAACGCCCCCGCACTCGGCCGGGGTCGGCACGTGGTACGCCCGCCGCCCCAGCAGCCGGACCTGCGGGGTCCACCACGCCGGGCACGGCCGGGGCAGCATCACGTCGCCCCCGTACGCGCCGACCAGCGCCAGCAGTAGCGCGGGCGCGCCGGGCGCGGCGGCCACGTGCTCCGGGTCGACGGCGAGGCCGCGCCGCTCCCAGTGCCGGCAGGCGGCTTCGCGTACGGGTGCGCCGCCGCCCGTGGGCTCGGGGGCGGAGCGCTCGGCAGCCGCGGCCAGCACGGCGGTGAGCTCGGGCGTCACGGGCAGCCCGGGCGGGGGCGCGAGCGGCCCGAACCGGACCGGCCCCCGGCCCTCCGTCGTGCGCCGCATCCCCTCCACCTGGCCCTGCCTTCCCCGGCTCGTCCTGACGCGTCCGTACCGCTCCGCCGACCGAACATGCCCTTTATACGAGTGTTCGCCGGACTCCGCCCGTTGTATCAGCCCTTGCGGCCGACCAGCGCCAGCAGTCTGGTCTGGGCGTCGGCGCCCGGCGGGACGTCCAGCGGCGGGGCGTACATCCCGCTGGCCGCGAGCCCGTCCGCGTACGGCATGACTTCCTTGAGGGAGAACTCGACGAGCCCGTCGGGCAGCCGGTCGTCGGTGCCGGTGGCCCGCGCCAGGTCCCAGGTGTGCACGACGCAGTCCGCGGTCAGCTCCGCACAGTACGCCGTGCCCTTCGCGGGCCCGTACGACAGCGCGACGGTGCGTTCCAGCGCCCCGGGCGCCGCGAACGCGGCGTGCGCGGCCCCGGCGGCCCGGTCCCAGGCGGCGACCGGGTCGTCGCCGAGCACGTCGCCGGCGAACCGGTCACCGACCTGCGCGACGGTGCTGCCGTCGGTGACCAGCGGCGGGACCCACAGTTGCTCGCCGGTGACGTGGTTGACGAGGTCGCGCACGGTCCACTCCGTGCACGGGGTGGGGGCGCCCCACTGGTCGTCCGCGACGGCCCGCACGCGCTCGCCGAAGAGCCTGAGCGCGGCGGCGTGCTGTTCGAGCAGGGTCTCCGGCATGGGTCTCACCGCCTCTTGCCGTGGCGTGCTCCCCTCCACGTCACTCTCCTCGCCCGCGTCCCGACCCGCCACCCCAGGGCGGGGCGGGCGGGGCGGGGCGCCCCGCCGGCCGGCCTCAGGCCGGCGGGCGCATGCGGAAGTCGTACGCCTGCGGGAGGGGTCGGTCCGTGATCCGGAACCAGACCTCCGCCAGGATCTCGTCGCCCTCCCTGAGGTCCGGGAGTTCGAAGCCGTCCTCGAAGACGCGGCGGGCCGCGGCCATGTGGCCCTCCGCGGCCAGCAGCAGCGCCGCGAGCAGGCGGAAGCGGGGCTGCTCGCTCAAGGCGGGGCGGAGCCGGTCCCACACCGCCCGGGCCTCGGCCGGGCGGCCCGTCTCCAGCAGGGCGGTCATCGCCTCCCGGCCCAGTGCGGACTGCGCGGCCCCCCACGCGGTGCCGCCGCGGTCCTCCTGCGCCAGGTCGGCGAAGGCCTCCGCGTAGCGCAGGGCCCCGCGCACCGGGTCTCCGGACAGCGTGTCCGCGGCCGCCAGACAGCGCAGCAGCGGCCAGCGCGGCGCGGCCCGGGAAAGGCCGCGCTCCCAGCTGCGGACCGCCTGGGCCACGTCGCCCGCATGCCACTGGGCCACACCCAGGTGGTACTCGGCCAGCGGGTCGGCGGGGGCCGTCTCCAGCATGTCCCGCCAGTGCGGGGCGACCAGGCTGGGGCCCGGGGGCGCCGCGCGGTCCGGGCCGGGGAAGACCCCGCTGCGCCACAGCTCCAGCCAGGGCTGCTGCTCCTCCCCCAGGTCGGATTCGGCGAACGGGGTGCCCGGGAGCTCGTGGCCGCCGCACAGCACTTCCAGGGCTCCCCATCCCGAGCCGCGGGCCAGCCGCTCCCCCGGCTCGGTGTCGGCCGCGCCCCGCCAGGCCGCGTACGCCGTCCGGACCCGGTCCCGGGGAAGGGCCTCGTCCAGGGCCCGGCCCGCCTCGGCGCGGGCCGCCGCCCAGTCGGGCCCGTGCACGGCCGCCGGGTCCGCGGTCAGCGGGCCGTACGCTTCCAGCCAGCTCAGCTCCGCCCCGGCCTCCAGGCGTACGTGTTCCAACTGGGTGCGGGTGAGCCCGGCCTGGATCTCGGCGTAGCCGCCGCTGCCCGGCTCGGTCAGCCAGTCCTGCCAGCGCCGGCCGCCCGCTCCGGCGCCCCACACGAAGAGCTTCCGCCCGCGCAGCGCGTCCGTGGAGGTCTGGGCGAGGCCGCTGCCGGCGGCGTCCAGGGCGGCGATCCAGGGGCGCGTTCCGGGCGCGCCGCCCGGGTGGAGTTCGTAGAAGAAGTCCGCCGCGTACTCGCTGCGCTGGGGGTACGTGCGGTCCGCGCCCTGCCATTCGGGGACCGGGATGCGGCGCAGGGTGCGTTCGCCGCCGGTGGGAGCGCCTCCCCCGCCCTTGGGCCGGTGGGGGAGCCACGCCTCGTCGGCGGGGGCGAGGATGCGGGTGCCGTGGTCCTCGGGGACGGCGGTGTTGGACCACCAGTAGACGGGCGCGGGCCGCTCGTGCGGGTTGCGGATGCGGACTCCCACGAACAGGAACTCCGAGTCCTCCGGCAGCCACAGGTCCACCTGGAACGGCAGGTCGCGCAGGCGCTCCCATTCCCACAGCCGCAGCATCACGCCGCCGTCCGGTGCGGGGACGGCCGCGGCGTGCAGCGGGGCGCAGGACAGGGTGGTGTGGCCGGTGGCGCCGATGTTCCATTCGATGCCGCCGGAGAACCAGGCCCCGTTCAGGGCGAAGTTCGCCGGCTGGAACACCGGGTTGCGGTAGAGCAGTTCGCGGCCGGTCGGCAGGTGGACGAGGGAGTGGACGCGGCCGCCCAGGCCGGGCAGGACGGTGGCCCGCAGGTGGGCGTTCTCCAGGACGAGCGCCTCGAACTCCCGCTCCTGCCGCCGGCGTCCGTACCCGTCGAGGATCCTGACGGGCAGCAGCGAGCGCAGCGGCCCGTAGCCGATCTGCCGGGCCGTGTCGCGGGGCAGGCCGACCCGGGTGCGCTCGTCCGGGACGTGGGCGTCGGCGGGTGCGCCGAGGGCCGGTAGGGGGTTCTCGGGCCCCAACGGGGCGGCGGGCAGGGTCAGTACGGCACGGCGGACGGTGGTGGCCATGGAGGAAATGGAACACGCCACGGCGGCCGGCGCACAGGGGTTCTGCGGATCACCACCGGTCAGGATTACGCAAAGCCGTGGTCCGGGCGGTCACTCGAAGGCACCGGCGACGAGGTCGGCGAGCAGGGCGCCGGCCCGCCCGTCGGGGTCGAGGTCCGGGTCGTAGATGGTGACGTTGAGGCCGACGCACCGCGGGGAGCCCACCAGCACCCGCAGCAGGGTGGCCAGTTCGCCGGGGAGGAGCCCGCCGGGGTCGGGGGCGTCGACGGCGGGCATCACTTCCGGGTCGAGCACGTCGGCGTCCAGGTGCACCCAGAACCCGTCGGTGACCGGCGGGTGCAGCCCTTCCAGGGCGGCCCGGGCCGCGGCCCCGGCCCCGTGTGCGCGGATCTCCCCGACGGTGGCGGTACGGATGCCCGCGGCCCGGAGCTCGGGCAGGTCCTCGTCCCCGTCGCGCAGCCCGAAGAGGCGTACGTCCTCGTCCCGCAGGTAGGGGCTGAGGCCCTCCAGGTCGGCGAGGTCGGCCTGGCCCCGGCCGGTCGCGAGGGCGAGCTCCTCCCCGCCGGCAGCACCCACGGGCCCGTTCACGGCCTCGTTGCCCGGGTGGCGGAAGTCCGCGGAGCCGTCGATCGCGGCCAGCCCGTAGCGGCCGAGGCGGCGCAGGGCGAGGGAGGCGCCGAGCTGGATCGAGCAGTCCCCGCCGAGCACGACGGGGAACTCCCCGGCCCGCAGGTGCTTCTCGATCCGGTCGGCGAGGGCGACGGTGTACGCGGCCAGCGGCGCGGCGTGGAACACCCCGTCGCCCTCCTGCCAGTCCCCGCGGTCGTAGCGGGGCGGTACGACGACCCCGCCCTCGCGGGCTCCGAGCCGGCTCAGTAGGCCCTGATCGCGCAGGGCGCCGGCGAGCTTGTACACACCGGGCACGGTGCCGGGTGCGGGCGGGCGCAGCCCTAGGTTGGAGGGCGCGTCGAGGAGTACCAGGCTTCGCATTCCCCCATCCTGCGCCATGGCGGGCGCGGAACGAAGACGTTAAGGCCGGGCCGCCGGGTCACGTCATTTCGGCGGTGATCGCCCAGCGTTCGTGGTCGCGCCAGGCCCCGTCCACGAAGAGGAAGTCCGGCGACAGGCCCTCCAGCCGGAAGCCCCGGCCGCGGACGAGGGCGATGGAAGCGGTGTTCCCGGGCTGGATGTTGGCCTCCAGGCGGTGCAGGCCGAGGCCGGCCCGCTGCTCGGGGGCGAAGGCGTGACCGAGGACGAGGCCGAGCGCCTCGCCGAGGAGCCCGCGCCCGGCGGCGTGCGCGAACGCGCCGTAGCCGAGGGCCCCGCACTGGAAGGCCCCGCGGACGATGTTGTTGATGTTGATGAATCCGGCGATGGCGCTGGTGGAAAGCTCGCACACGAGGAATCCGGCGCGGCTGTCGCCCTCCGCCAGCCGGGCCGCGTACGGCTCGTACTCCTCCAGCGTGGCGGGCGGGAACAGCCAGGGTCGGTGCAGTTCGCGGCTCTCGCGCACCCGGGCGGTGAACTCGGGGCCGTCGGCGGACCGGAAGGGGCGCAGCCCGACCCGCTCCCCCTCGGTGACGTACGTGGACATTCGCATCGTGCCAGGCTAGATCGTGTGTGATCATCGCGCCGTGATCACCCTTGCGAACCACGAGGAACTCCTGCACGCGGCGGCGCGCAACAACGCGGCCTGGTGCGCCGCGGTCTGCGGCGGCGGCGAGTTCACCGCGGACGCCTGGACCAGCGTGCGCCGTACCCCGCCCTACTACCCCGACGCGGTGACCCTCAGTCGGGACGTCCCGGCTGCCGCACTCGCGGCCGCGCTGGACACGGACTCGCCCGGCTGTTCGGTCAAGGACAGCTTCGCCGTGCTCGACCTGGCCCCGTCCGGCTTCGAGGTGCTGTTCGAGGCGCAGTGGATCCACCGCCCGGCGGGCGCCTCCGCGCCGGCGGGGACGGCGCCGCCGGCCCTGGCCTGGTCCCGGGTCGGGGAGGCTGCGGAGCTCGAACGGTGGGAGGCCGCCTGGGACGGGGGGAGCGGCTCGGGCCTGTTCCACCCGCGGCTGCTCACCGTGGACATCGCCTTCCTCGCCGGGCGGGACGCCGGCGGACGGATCGTGGCCGGGGCCGCGGCGAACGTCGCCGCCGGCGTGGTCGGGGTGTCCAACGTGTTCGCCGCCGAAGGGGTCGGGGACGACGAGGCCTGGGCGGGTGCCCTCGCCGGGATCGCGGAGCGGTGGCCGGGGCTGCCGGTCGTGGGGTACGAGAGCGGCGAGGACCTCCGGACGGCCGCCCGCCACGGCTTCGCCGCACTGGGCCCGCTCCGGGTCTGGCTGCACGCCGCATGAAGCGCCGCCGGACCGCGGCCCGCGTGCGTCAGCTGGTGTCCAGGCGGAGCGGCGGCACGTCCGCCCGTTCGATGCCGAACACCTGTGTGTACAGGGCGAGTTCAGCCTCCAGGGCGCGGACCATGGTGTCGGCCCGGCGGAAGCCGTGCCCCTCGCCCTCGAAGGCCAGGTACGCGTACGGCACGCCCCTCCCGCGCAGGGCGGCGAGCAGCCGCTCCGCCTGGGCGGGCGGGCAGACCGCGTCGTCCAGGCCTTGGAGCAGCAGGAACGGTGCGGTGATCCGGTCGGCGAGGGCCACGGGGGACCGCTCGCGGCTGCGTACGGCGAGGGTCTGCGGCGGCCCGGCCAGGGCCTCGACGTAGCGGGACTCCAGGTCGTGGGTCTCTTCGGCGAAGCCCAGCAGGTCCAGGACCGGGTAGCGGATGGCGGCGCACGCGTACACGGAGGTCGAGGCGAGTGAGGCCGCGGCGGTCCAGCCTCCCGCGCTGCCGCCGCGGATGGCGAGCCGGTCCGGGTCGGCGGTGCCCTCGGCGGCCAGGGCCCGGGCCACGGCCGCACAGTCCTCGACGTCGACCACGCCCCACTGCTCGCGCAGCCGCTCCCGGTAGGCGCGCCCGTAGCCGGTGGAGCCCCCGTAGTTGACCTCGGCGACGCCGATGCCCCGCGAGGTGAAGTAGGCGATGTGCAGGTCGAGCACGGGCGGCACGTGGTCGGTGGGGCCGCCGTGCGCCCAGATGACGTACGGGGGCAGTTCGTCGGCGGGAGCCCGGCGCGCCGGGTGGTGCGGCGGGTAGACGTGGGCGTGGATCTCCCGGTCGTCGGGGCCGAGGAAGGTGCGGGTCTGCGGTTCGGGGTAGTGGGCGGGGTCGACCGGGTCGACGCCGGCTGCGCCGATCACGCGGGCGTGGCCGCTCTCGGTGTCGAGCTCCACCACCTCGTAGGCGCTGCGGGGGCTGGCCGCGACCCCGTAGACGCGGTGGCCGTGGGCGGCGAGCGTGGGCTGCCAGGCGGTCCAGGGTCCGGCGGCGTCCACCAGGTCGCCGCTCTCCGGGTCGAGGACGCCGAGGACGGATGAGCCCTGGCCGTGCAGGACGGCGACGAGCCCGTCGGGCAGCGGGGCCAGCCAGCTCAGCCCCGGCTTCCACAGCGGGCCGCCGAACTCCTCCTCGCGCAGGCACAGGTTGACGGCGGTGCCGCTGTCCGGGTCGACCCGGTACGGGTTCCACCAGCCGCTGCGGTCGCTGACCGCGAGGAGGCTTCCGTCGGTGCCCCATTCGACCTGGGCCACGGCCTCGTCGGTCCCGCCGAGGACGGTGCGGGCGCCGGTCAAGGTGCCGTCGGCGGTGACGGAGGCGAGCCGCAGCCCGGTCCCGTCCCACGGCATCCGCGGGTGGTCCCAGACCAGCCAGGCCGCGTGCCGCCCGTCGGGGGACAGCCGGGGCCCGGTGGTGAACCGGTGCCGGTCGTCGGTCAGCTCCCGTACGCGGGAGCGGTCGCCGGCGGCCGACCCGTCCAGCGGTACGGCGGCCAGCACGCGGCGGACGTCGGTCGGCGCCGGCCCGGTGAACTCCTCCAGGACGCACCACACCTCGGCGCCCCGCAGCACCGGGTCCGCCCAGCGCAGCCCGCCACCGACCGGGGAGAGCGGGGTGAGCGGGCGCGGGGCGGGACCGCCGGGCGCGTCGGGCTCGTACGCGTACATCCGCTGGTCGGCGAAGTGGACGAACACCACCAGGGGGCCGCCCTCGGGCCGCTCGGCGCCCGCCCAGGGGCGGCCGCCGTACTCGGTGAACCGGCTGCGGACGTTCCAGGGGGCGGGCAGGTCCCGGGTTCGGGGGCCACCGTCGGCGGGGCGGCGCACCAGGGTGCGGCGGCCGCCCTCGGCGGGCCGGGGCTCGGTCCACCACACCTCGGGGCCGATCGTGCCGACGTACTCGGGCCGGCCGTCGAGGGAGGCGGCGAGCTCGGCGCTGAGCGGTGAGGGCCAGCTGCCGTACGGCTCCTGCGCGGCCCGGGACGGGGACGGGGAGGCGGAGCCGGACGCGGACGCGGCGCCTGCCCCGGGGTCGGGTCGGGCGGCCTTCACCGGCTCCCCCTCACAGGGTCCGCAGCGCGTGGTCGAGGACGCGCACGCCGAAGTGCAGGGCGTCGACGGGGACCCGCTCGTCCACGCCGTGGAAGAGGGACCAGTAGTCGAAACCCGGCGGGAGTTGGAGCGGGGAGAAGCCGTAGCCGGTGATCCCGAGGCGGGAGAACTGCTTGGCGTCGGTGCCGCCGGCCATGCAGAACGGCACGACCCGGGCCCCGGGGTCGAAGCGCTCCACGGACTCGCGCAGCACGGCGAAGGTCCGCCCGTCGACGGGGGCTTCGAGGGCCACCTCGCGGTGGTGGAACTCCCAGGTGACGTCGGGTCCGGTCAGCTCGTCGAGGGTGGCGAGGAACTCCTCCTCGCCACCGGGCAGCGTCCGGCCGTCCACGTACGCCGTCGCGGTGCCCGGGATGACGTTGACCTTGTAGCCGGCGCTGAGCACGGTCGGGTTGGCGCTGTTGCGCAGGGTCGCCTCGACGAGGGCGGCGGCCGGGCCGAGCTTGGGCAGGAGCTCGTCGAGGTCGGTCTGGCGCCCCCGCGGGTCCACCGACAGGCCCTGCAGGGCGGCGAGTTCGGAGATGCAGGCGGCGACGGTGTCGGTGAGGCGGACCGGCCACCGGTGTTCGCCGATCCGGGCGACGGCGGCGGCGAGCCGGCTGACGGCGTTGGCCGGGTTGGGCTTGGAGCCGTGGCCGGTGGTGCCGCGGGCGGTCAACTTGAGCCAGGCGGTGCCGCGTTCGCCGGCTGCGATGGGGTACAGGGTCTGCCGGGGGCCGGTGTGCACGGTGAAGGCGCCGGATTCGCCCAGCCCTTCCGTGCAGCCCTCGAAGAGGCCGGGGTGGTGGTCGGCGAGGAAGCCGGAGCCGTCGACGGCGCTGTCCTCCTCGTCGGCGGTGAACGCGATCACGATGTCCCGGCGGGGGGCCGCCCCGGCGCGCGCCCAGGCCCGTACGACGGCCAGCACCATCGCGTCCATGTTCTTCATGTCGACGGCGCCGCGGCCCCAGACCACCCCGTCGCGGACCTCGCCGGAAAAGGGGTCCACGCTCCAGTCGGCAGCCTCGGCCGGAACCACGTCGAGGTGGCCGTGGACGAGGAGGGCGTCGGCGGACCGGTCGGTGCCGGCGATCCGGGCGACCACGTTGGTGCGGCCGGGGGTGCGTTCGAGGAGTACGGGCTCCAGTCCGGCGGAGGCCAGGAGCCCGGCGGCGTACTCGGCGGCGGGGCGCTCGTGGCAGTCGCCGCCGCCCCGGTTGGTGGTGTCGATGCGGATGAGGCGGGAGGTGAACTCGACGACCTCGTCGAGGGCCACCCGGTCGATCGGGGAGCCGCCGTCCGGGGAGCGGCCGGTCAGGTTCCGGCCGTTCGGCTGGACGCCGGCGGCCGGGGCCTCCCCGACGGGCGGCTCCCCGGCCGGGATCTCCCCGGTACGGTGCTGCGGCGTGGCTAGGGACATGTCAGCCATACTGCTCCTCCACGGCCGAGGAGACGACCGTCGTGACCGTCTTGAACGTGCGGATCCCCTCGTACATCGCATCACTGGTGTAGGCGACCCGGCGCTCGCCGCTGCGTTCCACGCCCGGGACGAGGGTGGCGTACATCGCCAGGTGTTCGGCGTCGAACTCCAACTCCACCGTGTACGGGCCGCCCCGTGCCGGGTCCCGGCGCACCGCGAGGGCGGCGGCCTGCTTGGCGGCGGCCCGGATGTCGGCGGCGGTGCGGGCGGGGGTGCGGCAGACGGCGGCGTAGCGGGAGACGTGGTCCTTGACGGCGACGGTGACGGCGTCCGGCGCGTACACGGCGGCGTCGCGGCAGGTGAGGTCGTCCCCGGTGACGAGGACGACGGGCACCCCGTACTCGGCGACGACGTGGGCGTTGAGCAGGCCCTCGCTCGCGCGGACGCCGTTCAGCCAGACGCCGGTGATGGAGTTGGCGAGGTAGGTGTGGGCGAGGACGCCCTCGGTTCCGGCGCCGGTGTGGTAGCCGACGAAGGCGACGCCGTCGACGTCCCCGCGCTGGACGCCCTCGACCATCGACAGGGTCTTGTGCCGCCCTGTGATCATCTCGGCCCGCTCGTCGAGCTGTTCGAGCAGGAGGTTCCGCATGCTCCAGTGGGCCTCGTTGATGAGCACCCGGTCGGCCCCGCCGTCGAGGAAGCCGAGGACGGCCGCGTTCACGTCGGAGGTGAACATCGGGCGGCAGCGCTCCCACTCGGGTGTGCCGGGCAGGACGTCGGCGGGCCAGGTGACGCCGGTGGCCCCTTCCATGTCGGCGGAGATGAGGATCTTCATCGGGCCCCCGGAGGTCGGTGGCGCGCACAGCGCGGCGGGCGGCGCGGACGTCGCGGATCGGCGCCGTCCACGCGGGTCTCCACCCTAGCTTTCCGGGCCCGCCCCGGCCCGCCGGGCGCGCCCGGGAACCGGTGGCCCGGCCGCGCCGGGAATCCACCCGAACCGGTGAGGCCGCTCTCCGGCCCCACCGGCAACGGCGGGGCTCAGGCCTCGACTTCGCGGGCCAGGTTCTCCAGGACCGCGTCGTAGATCCGGCCGAGGCCCTTGGGGGCGAAGGTGCGCTCGAAGAACCCGCCGATGCCGCCGGCGCCGTTCCAGACGGTGGTGACGACGGCCTTGGACTTGCCCTCGCCGGCCGGGGTGACGATCCAGGTGGTCACCATGGAGGAGTTGCGGTCCTTCTCCACGAGCTGGCCGTCGGTGGGCTCGGTGACCTCCAGCAGGCAGTCGCGCACGCGCTTGCTGGTGGCCTGGAGCTTCCAGTGGACGAGGGTGCCCTCGCCGTCGCCGCCCTCGCGCACCTCGTACTCGCTGAAGTGCTCGGGCAGCAGCTTGCCCCGGGTGCCGGTGTAGTCCGCCAGCGCATCGAACACGGTGTCCGCGTCCGCGGCGATGATGCGCTCCGTGGTGGCCTCGACCTGCGCCATACCTGTTCCTCCAGCGGTTGTGTTGCCTCGTCGGCGGCAAGCCAACCACTTAGGGGCCGGCGGCCCAAAATCGGGCCCGGGCTCAGCGGACCTCGGTGCGCAGTTGGCCGCGTGCGGTGTCGAACAGCTCGGCCTGTTCGGCGGGCCGGCCGGCCCCGGCCTCGCTGTCGACGAGCAGCTGGTAGACCCGCTGGTCGGCGCCGGCGACGAAGAGCTCGACCCGTCTGCGGGGGGCGCTCCGGCCCGGCCAGTGGTAGTCGAGGGTGAGGAGGACGGCCTCCTCGCCGTCGTGGGCGGTGCGGGTGCGCTGCACCTGGAGGCCCTCCATCGCGGACTCGGCGGTCTTCCGGTACCAGGCGAGCTGTCCGTCGGCGGCGGCCTCGGCGGTGGTGCCGTGGAAGCTGTCGCGTTTGAAGCCGAGGACGTGCGCGCCGTCGGGGGACTTCCAGTTCCGGCGCAGCTCGTCCTGCGCGTCGGGCTGCCAGCCGTCGGGCACCGCGCCGGAGAGGGTGAGCCCCGGCTCGGTGAACCGGTGCCAGCCGGCGGGCAACGGTGCGGGCGCGCCGGGCGTCGCGGGGGCCTGCGTGGTGCCCGACCCGGGGGTGGGCGTCCCGGGGGCGGGCCCGGAGGGTGCGGGAGGCGCCGGGGTCGCGGGCTGCCCCGGGCCCGAGGGGGCGGTGGCGCTCGGCCCGGGCGTGGCGGGGCTCCCCGGGGCTGGGGGTCTGGCCCCGGAGGCCACCATCGCTCCCGGCAGGCCGAACACGGCCAGCAGCAGTCCGGCGACGGCGGTCACCGCCGAGACGAGCGCCGCCACCTCCCCCAGCCGGCGCCCCGGCTGCCGGCCGCCGGTCTCCTCCGGCCCGGGTTCCGTCACACCCATCCCCACTCCCCGTCCCTCGCGAGCCCCCTGCCGGGCCATTGAAAGCGATGGACGGCGGCGGCGGGGGACGTTCCGCGGGCTCGGCCCGTCCCGGCGCCGTGGGGAGGTGGGACGGCAGACCGTATCCTGACCGCCCGGACCAGCGACGAAGAGGCGCGAGGGGGGTGCACGGTGCGCTTCACCGACCGGTCGGACGATCTGGAGCACCCGGCCGTCGACGGGTTCCTGTCGGCCGTGGACAGGGCGATGAACAGCAACACCCTGCTGCTCGGGTTCGCCGTCGACGTGCCGGTCACGGCGGAGGACCAGCAGCGTGTTCTCCGTTCCTTCCTGCGCAGCGGACCGTTCGAGGAGATGATGGTCGCCGCCGCCCGTCGGCGCGACTGGCACAACCTGTCGGACGACTCCCGCGCCCACGGGATCCCGGCGGGACGCCCGCTGGTGCGCGACGGGTTCCGCGCGACCGTCACCCCCCTCGACGCCACGGGTTTCACGGCACGGCTGCGCTGGATGCTCTGCGAGGCGTTCAGCCCCTACCGCCGGCACTTCGCCGCGACGGAAGCGGAACGACTGGTCGGCGAGTTCACCCGACAGCTGCTGGGCCGACCCGGTCGCCCATGGCTGTTCGCCTCCGTCGAACCGGATTTCCTCCGCTCGACCGGCTACTTCAGCGGGGAGGAGCCGTTGCGGCCGGTCTACTTCGACGGCGGCGACGCCGACACGGCCACGTTCGTCCACCGTGACCGGGTCTGCTACTTGCTCCTGACCAACGGGTCTCCCTGATCGGGGCTCCGGCGGGGCCGCCCCGAGGGCCCCGAAACCCTCATCCGGCGCGCGACCTCCCCCGCTCCGCGGGGCCGCCGGGTGACCGGGGCCGCGCCCGGGGCCCGGCCCGCGCGGAACCCCGGTACTCCGTCTGCGGCCGGGGGTGCGCGAGCGGTTCCCCGCTGCGGTGGGCGTCGGCGGCGCCTGACCGGCCGTCACCCCGCCTCATCCCATCGGGCCAATCCGGGGGCCAATCCGGTTTCACGGGCCGGGTTTCCGGGACGATTCCGCCCAGAACCCTCGGCTGGGAGGCCCCATGACCCGTCCCTTGAAGAAGCGCGCCGCCGTCCTGCTGTCGATCGCCACCGCCACCGTCGCCGCGGTGGCCGGCCAGCTCGGGGCCGCACCGGCCCCCGCGGCCGCCGCCACCGCCACCGCCATCGCGTCCGCTCCGGCGACCGCGCTGCGCTGGACCGGCTGCGCCACCAGCCGCTACCCGACGCTGCAGTGCGCCTCCCTCAAGGTCCCCCTCGACCACGCCCGCCCGTCCGGGCGCCAGATCACCCTGGCGCTGACCCGCGTCCCGCACACCGCCGCCAACGGCCAGGGCCCGCTCCTGGTCAACCCCGGTGGCCCCGGCGGCAGCGGCCGGGGCCTCGCCCCCTACATCGCCTCCGCCCTGCCGAAGGACGTGGCCGCCCAGTACGACGTGGTCGGCTTCGACCCCCGCGGGGTCGGCAAGAGCGAGCCCGCCCTCGACTGCACGACCGGCCACTTCAATCCCGTACGCCCCGACTCCGTGCCGTACTCGCGGCAGACCGAGCAGGCCAACCTGGAGCGGGCGCAGACCTTCGCCGAGGCCTGCCACGCCAAGCACGGGGACGTGCTCCCGTACATCGACACCGTCTCGACCGCCCGCGACATCGAGGCGATCCGCACCGCCCTCGGCGCGCCGAAGCTCAGCTACTTCGGCTACTCGTACGGCACCTACCTGGGCGCGGTGTACGCCAAGCTGTACCCGGGCCGCGTCCACCGCATGGTCCTGGACTCGGTCGTCGACCCGAGCGGGGTCTGGTACGCGGACAACCTCGCGCAGGACCGCGCCTTCGACGCCCGCCACAAGGCGTTCCTGGCCTGGGTGGCCGAACACGACGCCACCTACCGGCTCGGCACCGACCCGGCGCAGGTCGAGCAGCGCTGGTACGCCCTGCGCGCCGCGCTGCGCGGGGAGCCGGCGGGCGGCAAGGTCGGTCCGGCGGAGCTGGAGGACACCTACATGCCGGGCGGCTACTACAACGGCTACTGGCCCGACCTGGCCGCGGCGTTCTCGGCGTACGCGGTGGACGGGGACGCCAAGCCACTGGTGGCGGCGTACGAGCGGTTCGGGGCGGTCGCTCCCACGGCCGGCAACGGGTACAGCGTGTACACGGCCGTGCAGTGCCGGGACTCGGCCTGGCCGAAGGACTGGAACACGTGGCGGGGCGACATGTGGCGCACGCACGCCGTGGCGCCCTTCATGACCTGGAACAACGCCTGGTACAACGCCCCGTGCGCGTTCTGGAAGGCGGATCCGCTCCGGGCACCTGACGTCTCCAACGCCGACCTCCCGCCGACGCTGCTGCTCCAGGCCACGCAGGACGCCGCGACGCCGTTCGGGGGCGCGCTGACCATGCGGGACAAGCTGAAGGGCTCGGCGCTGGTGGTGGAGGAGGGCGGCGGGAACCACGGGGTCTCGCTGAGCGGGAACACCTGCCTGGACGAGAAGGTGTCGGCGTACCTGCGGACGGGCCGGGCGGCGGACGCGACCTGCCCGGCACAGCCCGACCCGAAGCCGGCGTCGGCCGGCCGCGCGGCCACCCCCTCGGCGGGCGGCGCCGCCCTGCACGGCCTGCTGGGCTTCCGCAACTGAGCGGAGGACGGGCAGGGGCGGGTGCGGGGGCGGTGCGGCACCAGCCCGGCACCGGCCCCGGCCCCGCTCCAGCACCGCGCGGCCGCCCGGGGTGGCCAGGGGGCCGGGGCGACCGGCATGATCATCGACCATGACCGACAACCACCTCACCCGTATCGCGGCGCCGGGGGGCGTCGCCCCCGGCACCGGTTACAGCCACGTCGTCGTGGGGACCGGGACCTTCGTCGCCGTGTCCGGCCAGTGCGCGTTCGACGAGCAGGGCGGCATCGTGGGAACCGGAGACCCCGGGGCGCAGGCCCGACAGGTCTTCGAGAACCTGCGCCGGTGCCTGGCCGCCGCCGGGGCGGGCTTCGACGACGTCGTGAAGCTCACCTACTTCGTGACGGACGTGGACCACCTCGACGCCCTGCGGTCGGCCCGCGACGCGGTGATCGCCCCGGACCGCCTCCCCGCCTCCTCGGCGGTCCAGGTCGCGGCCCTGGTCCACCCGGACCTGCTCATGGAGGTCGAGGCCTTCGCCGTGCTCCCGGGGCCCGGGCGGCCCTGACGGCCCGTCCGTCAGGGCAGCGCGCGCAGGGCCCGGGTGGCGGCCACCGCCAGGCGGGGGTGGGCCTGGGCCCGGGTGAGGACCTCGCGGGCGGCCGGGTCGGACAGTGCCCCCAGGCCCTCCACGCAGGCCAGGGCCACCCGCCAGTACGGGTCGTGCGGCGAGAGCCGCCGGGACAGGGTCCGGATCAGGGCGGGGGCGGACTCGGGCGCGCGGAGCGCCACGAGGAGGCGGACGGGCTGGAGGGCGTACGCGGTGCGCAGCTCGTTCGTGGCCAGGGCGGCGGCCGCACGGGCCGTGCGCGGGTCGCCGAGCGCCGCCAGGGCCTCGGCCGCGGCGGCGCAGCGCGGCGGGTCGCGGTGGTTGAGGAGCAGGACCAGCGGTTCGAAGGCCCGGCGGTCTCCGGCCAGCCCCAGCCGGTACGCGGCCAGCTCCCGGGCCCAGAGCGGCAGGCCGGCGGAGGTCAGGGAGGCCGCGAGCTCGTCCGGGTCCGCTGTGAGCAGTTCCCGGAAGCGGGGGGATCCGTCCGCTTCGGCCCGCAGGCGTTCCAGTACGTCCGTCGCGTCCCGTTCGTCGCTCACGCGGCCCACCCTAGGGGCTGCCGGGCCGGGTGGTTCGACGTTCTCCCGCATTGGCCGCGGTCCCGTGGCAGGGGCGGCGGAGGGGAACGGACGAACCGACCGCCCCGGACCCCGGGGGGCGCCGGGCGGTGCCCCGACGCCGCCCGGGACGTGGACGCCTGACGCGGGGCCAGCGGGGGCGGCGTACGTCACACCGGCCGGTCTCCCCTGCGCTCTGGCCAAGGAGTTACCGACGAGTTAGTCTCGCTGCTACACGTACGGGGTCGGCCTGGTGACGCAGCCACCCCGTGCAGTCGGTCGGTCCGGTACCCAGGTACCGCACGGCTCCACCAGTACCGCTAGGTACCGCTCCCAGCACGCGGCCGTCAGCCGTCCGCGGACTGCGCTCCACGTACGGCGTGGCCCCGGGACAGGGTCCGCCGCTCTCCGCCCCGCCCCGCCCGATCACGGCGTCGCTGCGGACATCTCCCGTTCTTCCGGCCGCGCGTCGTGCGCCGCGCGCCGTCCCCAGTCGTCACCCTCATCCACTGGAGTCCCGCGATGGACCTTCCGTCCACGTCCAGTCAGTCCACCCTCCAGACCATCGCCGTCGTCGGCCTCGGCACGATGGGCACCGGCATCGCCGAGGTCCTCGCCCGCGCCGGCCGCGAGGTCGTCGGCATCGACGTCAGCGAGAGCGCCACCCGCCGGGCGACGGCCTCGCTCGCGGCCGCCACGGCCCGTTCGGTGGCCCGCGGCCGCCTCACCGAGGAGGAGCGCGAAGGCGTGCTCGCCCGGCTGCGGACCTACACCGAGCTGGACGCCGCCGCCGGCGCCGACCTCGTCATCGAGGTCGTCCCGGAGGACTACGAGCTCAAGCACCGGATCTTCACCGAGCTGGACGCGATCGTCCGCCCCGACGCGATCCTGGCCACCGGCACCAACGCCCTGTCGGTGACCCGGCTCGCCGCGGAGTCGCTGCGTCCCGAGCGGGTCCTCGGGCTGCACTTCTTCAACCCGGCGCCCGCGATGAAGCTCGTCGAGGTGGTCTCCAGCGTCCTGACCGCCCCGCCGGCCGTCGAGGCGGTCACCGCCCTGGCCCGCGATCTGGGCAAGCAGCCGGTCTCCGTCGGCGACCGCCCCGGCTTCGTCGCGGACGGCCTGCTCTTCGGCTACCTCAACCAGGCCGCCGCCATGTACGAGTCGAAGTACGCCTCGCGCGAGGACATCGACGCGGCGATGAGGCTGGGCTGCGGTCTGCCCATGGGCCCGCTCGCCCTGCTCGACCTGATCGGCGTGGACACCGCGCGGACCGTCCTGGAGGCCATGTACGCCTCCTCCGGCGACCGGCTGCACGCCCCGGCCCCGATCCTGGGCCACCTGGCCGAGGCCGGGCTGACCGGGCAGAAGTCCGGGCGCGGCTTCTACACGTACGCGGAGCCGGGCAGCTCCGAGATCGTCCGCGACGCGCAGACCCCGCTGGAGGGGGCCCGGCTCGGAGAGGGCCGTCCGGTCTCGTCGGTCGGCGTGGCCGGCTCGGGCACCATGGCGAGCGGGATCGCGCAGGTCTTCGCGCAGGCCGGCTACGCGGTCGTGCTGGCCGCCCGCAGCCAGGAGAAGGCCGAGGCGGCGAAGGCGGCCATCGGCAAGTCCCTGGGCCGCGCCGTGTCGAAGGGCCGGCTGACCGAGGAGGCCGCGGCGCAGACGCTGGCACGGATCACTCCGGCCGGGTCGCTGGAGGCGTTCGCCGAGGTCGACCTGGCCGTGGAGGCCGTCGCCGAGGACCTGGCGGTCAAGCAGGAACTGTTCGCGACCCTGGACAAGATCTGCAAGCCGGGCGCGGTGCTGGCCACCACGACCTCCTCGCTGCCGGTGATCGCCTGCGCCCGGGCGACCTCGCGCCCGCAGGACGTGATCGGCATGCACTTCTTCAACCCGGCGCCGGCGATGAAGCTGGTCGAGGTGGTCCGGACGGTCCTGACCTCGGACGACGTGCACGCCACGGTCCGCGCGGTCTGCACGAAGGTGCGCAAGCACCCCGTCGACTGCGGCGACCGGGCCGGTTTCATCGTCAACGCGCTGCTGTTCCCGTACCTGAACAACGCGATCAAGATGGTGGAGCAGCACTACGCCGGCATCGACGACATCGACGCGGCCATGAAGCTCGGCGGCGGCTACCCGATGGGCCCGTTCGAGCTGCTCGACGTGGTCGGCCTGGACGTCTCCCTGGCCATCGAGAAGGTGCTCCACAAGGAGTTCCGCGAGCCCGGCCTGGCCCCCTCCCCGCTGCTGGAGCACCTGGTGGCGGCGGGCTGCCTGGGCCGCAAGACCGGCCGCGGATTCCGTGAGTACGCCCGCCGGTAAGACGGGCCCGGCCCACGGGGCCCCCGATCCGGATGCGTGGGGAGGGCTGCTCGGGTCTGCCGCACCCTCACGGCGGACCGTACCCTCCGAGCCCAGTGCGGGCCCTCCCCCGCATCCATCCCCGTACCGCCCCCCTCAGGCGCGCGCCCCGGCGCGGATGAAGTACTTTCGCTCTATGTCCCAGCCCGCCAAGACCTCACCCCGCGCCACCGCGGCCTCCGACAACCCCGAGAGCGCGGCCGGCAGCAAGGCGGCCGCCCAGCGGCTCAAGATGCGCCGCGAGCTCGCCGCCGCCGCGATGGAGCTGTTCGCGACCAAGGGGTACGAGGCCACGACGGTCGACGAGATCGCCGCGGCCGCGGGGGTGGCGCGCCGGACCTTCTTCCGACACTTCCGGTCCAAGGAAGAGGCGATCTTCCCGGACCACGACGACACGCTGACCCGGGCCGAGGCCGTGCTGGACGTGGCCCCGGCGCACGAGCACCCGCTCGACACGGTGTGCCGCGGGATCAAGGAAGTCATGAAGATGTACGCCGCCTCCCCGGCGGTGTCGGTCGAGCGCTACCGGCTGACCCGGGAGGTGCCGGCGCTGCGCGAGCGGGAGATCGCCTCGGTGGCCCGGTACGAGCGGCTCTTCACCCGCTACCTGCTGGCCCACTTCGACGAGACCGAGCCCCACGACGGCAATGACGACCCGCTGCTGGCCGAGGTGGCCGCCTCGGCGGTGGTGACGGCCCACAACCACGTGCTGCGGCGCTGGCTGCGGTCGGGCGGCCAGGGGGACGTGGAGGCGCAGCTGGACCACGCCTTCGCGATCGTGCGCAAGACCTTCGGCACGGGGATCGGCGCCGGCCGGGCCCTGACCGCGACGCCCGCCCCGGCGGCGGCTCCGGCGGCCGCGGTCCGCGCGCAGGACGAGGTGCTGGTGGCGGTGGCGCGGACGGACGCCCCGCTGGAAGAGGTCATGCGGACCATCGAAGAGGCCCTGCGCGGTACCCAGCCACCCGGCGCGGTGTCCTGAGCAACACGAAGAACCACACGAAGCGACGCTCGTCACAGCGGCCGCTCCCCTTCCGGGAGCGGCCGCTTCCGTTTGTCCGAGTTGCCCCTACTCACCGGTAACTATGATCGATCATCGCTCATCTGCGCAGGTCAATCGGCAAATGAGAGAAAGTTTTGGCACGCGGTGCCTTGCTGAGTGACACGGGGTGCCATACGTTGAATCCCGTCCGGATGTCCCCGCGGTCCACGCCCACTCGGCACGGAACGCGCCCCGGACGCCTGCGTCACCAGGCACCGCGCGCCGCACCACGGGCGCCGCTCCCGCACCACCGCTCCGCCGGACCGACGGCACCACAGCAGCACCGCCCCACGTATCCGAACGCACCCGCGTACCCCTCAGCGCACCCTCATCCAGCGCTCTCCCCCGGCCCCGCCCGGGAGGACCCCAGGAGGCAACACCGTGAAGGACATCCTGGACGCGATCCAGTCCCAGGCCGCCACCGCCGCCGACTTCGCGGCCCTTCCGCTCCCCGACTCGTACCGCGCGGTCACCGTGCACAAGGACGAGACGGAGATGTTCGCCGGGCTCCCGTCCCGCGAGAAGGACCCGCGCAAGTCCCTGCACCTCGACCAGGTCCCGGTGCCGGAACTCGGCCCGGGCGAAGCCCTGGTGGCCGTCATGGCCTCGTCGGTCAACTACAACTCCGTGTGGACCTCGATCTTCGAGCCGCTGTCCACCTTCGGCTTCCTGGAGCGCTACGGCCGGCTCAGCGAGCTCACCAAGCGCCACGACCTGCCTTACCACATCATCGGCTCCGACCTCGCCGGCGTCGTCCTGCGCACCGGCCCCGGCGTCAACTCCTGGAAGCCGGGCGACGAGGTCGTCGCGCACTGCCTCTCCGTCGAGCTGGAGTCCTCCGACGGCCACAACGACACGATGCTCGACCCCGAGCAGCGCATCTGGGGCTTCGAGACCAACTTCGGCGGCCTGGCGGAGATCGCCCTCGTCAAGTCCAACCAGCTGATGCCCAAGCCGGCCCACCTGAGCTGGGAGGAGGCCGCCTCCCCCGGCCTGGTCAACTCCACCGCCTACCGCCAGCTGGTCTCCCGCAACGGCGCCGGAATGAAGCAGGGCGACAACGTCCTGATCTGGGGCGCGAGCGGCGGCCTCGGCTCGTACGCCACCCAGTTCGCCCTCGCCGGCGGCGCCAACCCGATCTGCGTGGTCTCCTCGCCGGAGAAGGCCGACATCTGCCGGAAGATGGGCGCCGAGGCGGTCATCGACCGCAACGCCGAGGGCTACAAGTTCTGGAAGGACGAGCGCACCCAGGACCCGCGGGAGTGGAAGCGCTTCGGCTCCAAGATCCGCGAGCTGACCGGCGGCGAGGACATCGACATCGTCTTCGAGCACCCCGGCCGCGAGACCTTCGGCGCGAGCGTCTACGTCACCCGCAAGGGCGGCACCATCACCACCTGCGCCTCGACCTCGGGCTACATGCACGAGTACGACAACCGCTACCTGTGGATGTCGCTGAAGCGGATCATCGGCTCGCACTTCGCCAACTACCGCGAGGCGTGGGAGGCCAACCGCCTCATCGCCAAGGGCAAGATCCACCCCACCCTGTCGAAGGTCTACTCCCTGGAGGAGACCGGCCAGGCCGCGTACGACGTGCACCGCAACCTGCACCAGGGCAAGGTCGGCGTGCTCTGCCTCTCCCCCGAGGAGGGCCTGGGCGTCCGCGACCAGGAGATGCGCGACAAGCACCTCGACGCCATCAACCGGTTCCGCGACGCGTAGCGGAGCGGACGAATCCAGCCAGCCGCACCATCTGACACCCGAACCGTCGTCGTACCGATCAAGGGCCAAAGGGACAGCCTGAGATGACAGAGCGCCAGAAAGACCGTCCGTGGCTCATGCGGACGTACGCCGGCCACTCCACGGCCGAGGCGTCCAACGAGCTCTACCGCCGCAACCTCGCCAAGGGCCAGACCGGCCTGTCGGTCGCCTTCGACCTGCCGACCCAGACCGGCTACGACCCCGACCACATCCTCGCCCGCGGCGAGGTCGGCCGGGTCGGGGTCCCGGTCTCCCACCTCGGCGACATGCGGCGGCTGTTCCAGGACATCCCCCTGGAGCAGATGAACACCTCGATGACGATCAACGCCACCGCCATGTGGCTGCTGGCGCTCTACCAGGTGGCCGCCGAGGAGCAGGGCGCGGACATCTCCAAGCTCCAGGGCACCACCCAGAACGACATCGTCAAGGAGTACCTCTCGCGCGGGACGCACGTCTTCCCGCCCGGACCCTCGCTCCGCCTGACGACCGACATGATCGCGTACACGGTCAACCACATCCCGAAGTGGAACCCGATCAACATCTGCAGCTACCACCTGCAGGAGGCGGGGGCCACCCCGGTCCAGGAGATCAGCTACGCGATGGCCACCGCCATCGCCGTGCTGGACTCGGTGCGCGACTCGGGCCAGGTGCCCGAGGAGCGGTTCGGCGAGGTCGTCGCCCGTATCTCCTTCTTCGTGAACGCGGGCGTCCGCTTCATCGAGGAGATGTGCAAGATGCGCGCCTTCGGCCGCATCTGGGACACGATCACCCGCGAGCGGTACGGCATCGAGGACCCCAAGCAGCGCCGCTTCCGCTACGGCGTCCAGGTCAACTCCCTCGGACTGACCGAGGCCCAGCCGGAGAACAACGTCCAGCGCATCGTCCTGGAGATGCTGGCCGTCACCCTCTCCAAGGACGCCCGCGCCCGCGCCGTGCAGCTGCCCGCCTGGAACGAGGCCCTCGGCCTCCCCCGGCCCTGGGACCAGCAGTGGTCGCTGCGCATCCAGCAGGTCCTCGCCCACGAGAGCGACCTGCTGGAGTACGACGACATCTTCGCCGGCTCGCACGTCATCGAGGCCAAGGTCGACGCGCTGGTCGCCGACTGCACGGCCGAGATCGACCGGATCCAGGAGATGGGCGGCGCGATGGCCGCCGTCGAGTCCGGCTACCTGAAGTCCCAGCTGGTCTCCTCGCACGCGGAGCGCCGCGCCCGGATCGAGACCGGCGAGGACAAGATCGTCGGCGTGAACTGCTTCGAGCAGACCGAGCCCAACCCGCTCACCGCCGACCTGGACACCGCGATCATGACGGTGGACGGGGCCGTGGAGGACACCATCGTCGAGCGGATCGTGCGCTGGCGCGCCGAGCGGCAGGAGTCCTCGGACCGGCAGGGCGGCGGCGACCCGTTCGTCTTCCCGACCGTCGGGCAGGCCCTGGACCGGCTGAAGGAGGCCGCCGCCGGGACCGAGAACCTGATGGAGGCCACTTTGGAGTGCGCCCGCGCCGGCGTCACCACGGGCGAGTGGGCCAGCGCCCTGCGCGAGGTGTTCGGCGAGTTCCGCGCTCCGACCGGCGTCTCGTCGGCCCCGGTGGCCGTCGCCGCCGAGGAGGGCACGCCCCTGGCGCTCGTCCGCGAGAAGGTCAGCCGGACCGCGGAGGACCTCGGCAGCGGCCGGCTGCGCCTGCTGGTCGGCAAGCCCGGCCTGGACGGGCACTCCAACGGCGCCGAGCAGATCGCCGTCCGTGCCCGCGACGCCGGCTTCGAGGTGGTCTACCAGGGCATCCGGCTCACCCCGGAGGAGATCTCCACCGCGGCCCTGGCCGAGGACGTGCACTGCGTGGGCCTGTCCATCCTGTCCGGCTCGCACAGCGCCCTCGTGCCGGAGGTGCTGGAGCGGTTGCGCACGGCGGGGGCGGGTGACATACCCGTCGTCCTGGGCGGCATCATTCCCCAGGCTGACGCCACAGAACTGAAGGCGGCCGGTGTCGCCGCCGTGTTCACCCCCAAAGACTTCGGTATCACGGAGATCATCGGCCGTATCGTCGACGAGATCCGGAAAGCGAACAAGCTCGCCCCCCTCATCAGCACGGAGGTCCTCGCATGACCACGCCCACGCCCACGTCCCCGGTGAACCGACTGCGGCCGCGACGCTCCTGCCTCGCCGTCCCGGGCTCGAACCCGCGCTTCCTGGAGAAGGCCCAGGGCCTGCCCGCCGACCAGGTATTCCTGGACCTGGAGGACGCCTGCGCCCCGCTCGCCAAGCCCGAGGCCCGCCACACCATCGTCAAGTTCCTGAACGAGGGCGACTGGACCGGCAAGACCCGGGTCGTGCGGGTGAACGACTGGACCACCCACTGGACCTACCGCGACGTGGTCACGGTCGTCGAGGGCGCGGGCCAGAACCTGGACTGCATCATGCTGCCGAAGGTGCAGAACGCCGAGCAGGTCGTGGCGCTCGACCTCCTGCTGACCCAGATCGAGAAGACCATGGGCTTCGAGGTCGGCAAGATCGGCATCGAGGCGCAGATCGAGAACGCCCAGGGCCTGAACAACGTCAACGCGATCGCTCAGGCCTCCCCGCGCCTGGAGACGATCATCTTCGGCCCGGCCGACTTCATGGCCTCCATCAACATGAAGTCGCTGGTCGTCGGCGAGCAGCCGCCCGGCTACCCGGCGGACGCCTACCACTACATCCTGATGAAGATCCTGATGGCCGCCCGCGCCAACGATCTCCAGGCGATCGACGGCCCCTACCTCCAGATCAAGAACGTGGACGGCTACCGCGAGGTCGCCCGCCGCGCCGCCGCGCTCGGCTTCGACGGCAAGTGGGTGCTGCACCCGGGCCAGGTCGAGGCGGCCAACGAGGTCTTCTCCCCCTCCCAGGAGGACTACGACCACGCCGAGCTGATCCTGGACGCGTACGAATGGTGCACGTCCGAGGCCGGCGGCAAGAAGGGCTCGGCGATGCTCGGCGACGAGATGATCGACGAGGCCAGCCGCAAGATGGCCCTCGTCATCGCGGGCAAGGGCCGGGCCGCCGGCATGCAGCGCACCAGCAAGTTCGAGATTCCGGAGGCCTGACCCCATGCAGTTCGGACGCACGTACGAGGAGTTCGAGGTCGGGGCGGTCTACAAGCACTGGCCCGGGAAGACGGTCACGGAGTACGACGACCACCTCTTCTGCCTCCTCACCATGAACCACCACCCGCTCCACATGGACACGAACTACGCCGAGAAGACGACGGACTTCGGCAAGAACGTGGTCGTGGGCAACTACATCTACTCGCTGCTGCTCGGCATGTCCGTGCCGGACGTCTCCGGCAAGGCCATCGCCAACCTGGAGATCGAGTCGCTGCGGCACGTGGCGCCGACCTTCCACGGCGACACGATCTACGGCGAGACCACGGTCCTTGACAAGACCCCCTCGAAGTCCAAGAGCGACCGCGGGATCGTGTACGTGGAGACCAAGGGCTACAAGCAGGACGGCACCCTCGTCTGCGTCTTCCGGCGCAAGGTGATGGTCCCGACCGAGACGTACATCAAGGAGCGCGGCGGCGAGCAGCCCGGCCGCCCCACGCTTTCCAATTAACAGAGTCAAGGAACAGGGGAAGTAGCCATGGCACGACTCGCCCAGACCGCCGGGCTGACCGACGTCCAGCAGGAGATCCTCAAGACCGTCCGCGAATTCGTGGACAAGGAGATCATCCCGGTCGCGACCGAGCTGGAGCACCGCGACGAGTACCCGCAGCAGATCGTGGACGGGCTCAAGGAGCTCGGCCTGTTCGGGCTGATGATCCCCGAGGAGTACGGCGGTCTCGGTGAGTCCCTGCTCACCTACGCGCTGTGCGTGGAGGAGATAGCGCGCGGCTGGATGTCCGTCTCGGGCATCATCAACACGCACTTCATCGTCGCGTACATGCTCAAGCAGCACGGCACGCAGGAGCAGAAGGACCACTTCCTGCCGCGCATGGCGCTGGGCGAGGTGCGGGGCGCGTTCTCGATGTCCGAGCCGGGGCTGGGCTCCGATGTGTCGGCCATCACGTCCAAGGCGGTCAAGGAGGGCGACGAGTACGTCCTCAACGGCCAGAAGATGTGGCTGACGAACGGCGGCAGCTCGACGCTGGTGGCGGTGCTGTGCCGGAGTGACGAAGGACACCCCGAGGGCACGGCGCCGCACAAGTCCATGACGACCTTCCTGGTGGAGAAGGAGCCCGGCTTCGGCGAGGTCCGGCCCGGCCTGACCATCCCGGGCAAGATCGACAAGATGGGCTACAAGGGCGTCGACACGACCGAGCTCATCATGGACGGACTGCGCATTCCGGCCAATCGGGTCCTGGGCGGGGTCACCGGCCGAGGGTTTTACCAAATGATGGACGGCGTCGAGGTGGGCCGCGTCAACGTGGCGGCGCGTGGCTGCGGCGTCGCTCAGCGTGCCTTCGAGCTGGGTGTCTCGTATGCCCAGCAACGTCACACTTTCGGCAAGCCGATCGCCCAGCACCAGGCGATCCAGTTCAAGCTGGCCGAGATGGCTACCAAGGTCGAGGCCGCTCATGCCATGATGGTCAACGCAGCACGCAAAAAGGACTCCGGGGAACGAAACGACCTCGAAGCAGGGATGGCGAAGTACCTCGCCTCCGAGTACTGCAAGGAGGTGGTGGAGGACGCGTTCCGCATCCACGGCGGCTACGGCTTCTCGAAGGAGTACGAGATCGAGCGCCTCTACCGCGAGGCTCCGATGCTGCTGATCGGTGAAGGTACTGCCGAGATCCAGAAAATGATCATTGGGCGACGCCTGCTCGAGGAGTACCGACTCCAGGGCTGAAAGTCCCTTTTGCGGCGAATCCTCCAGGGGTTCGCCGCAAAAGAATCACTTGCAGTGACTGGCTGACGGGCATCGACTCGGCTTCTGGCTTGCCCAGTTGTCGCGCGCAACCGATAGCATTCCAGTAAAGCCGCCGTCCCGTCCCCCTATTTGCGGCGCGGCAATCCACCGCTACGAAGGTCATCCATGCCCCACAGCCAAACCTCTGCACCTCGCGACAGCCTCATGGGCGTACGCCTCGCGCGCGGAGCATCGCCGTGGCTCCTGCCGACCGTCGCCACCGCGGCGCTCAGCCTCGCCCGGGCCCGTAAGTCCGGACGCTGGGCCGCCGCGGCCGTGCCCGCCACCGCGCTCGCCGCGGGCATGCTGTGGTTCTTCCGGGACCCCGAGCGCGAGATCGCCCAGGGCCGCGTCATCTCGCCCGCCGACGGTGTGGTGCAGAGCATCATGCCGTGGAAGGACGGGCGGACCCGCGTCGCGATCTTCATGAGCCCGCTGAACGTCCACGTGAACCGCGCGCCCCTCGCGGGCACGATCACGTCCGTGGAGCACGTCCCCGGCGGGTTCGTCCCCGCGTTCAACAAGGAGAGCGAGAACAACGAGCGCGTTGTCTGGCACTTCGACACCGAGCTCGGCGACATCGAGATGGTGCAGATCGCCGGTGCGGTCGCGCGCCGCATCGTCCCCTACCTGCCGGCCGGAACCAAGGTGGAGCAGGGCGAACGCATCGGTCTGATCCGCTTCGGCTCCCGCGTCGACATCTACCTCCCCGAGGGCGTCGAGGTCGCGGTCGAGGTCGGTCAGACCACCACCGCGGGGGTGACCCGAATTGACCGTGACTGACCCCGAGACCCCTGCCACAGGCTGGGTGCCCGAGGCCGCCGAAGAGGAGGAGTCCGCCGAGGACGACATGCCGCTCTCGCTGCGGCTGTCGATAGCGGACACCCTCACCCTCGGCAACGCGACCTGCGGATTCATGGCGGTGTACTTCACCACCACCGGAATCCTCATCCCGCACCTCACCGGCAGCGGCGAGTCCGGCATGGCCCGGCACAGCGCGGCGACCGCGGTGATACTGATGCTGCTCGCCGCGGTCTTCGACCTCTTCGACGGCATCGTCGCACGCAAGCTGCGCAGCTCCCCGATGGGCGCCGAGCTGGACAACCTGTCCGACCTGATCAGCTTCGGCCTCGCGCCGGCGTACTTCGTGCTGGTCTACGGCATGGTCGCCGACGACGCCCACCAGAAGGTGTCGGCGCTCGCGGCGATCGTCGTACTGCTGGCCGTGGTCCTGCGGCTCGCCAGGTTCAGCTGCGTGACGATGAAGGACGGCATGTTCCAGGGCATGCCGAGCCCGTTCGGCGCGCTCACGGTCGTCTCGGTCGTGCTGCTGGAGCTGCCGTTCGTCCCGACGCTGCTGGCGATCATCGGTGTCGCGTGGCTGATGGTGAGCCGGGTCGAGTACCCGAAGCCGCGGGGCGTCCTCGCGGTGGCGATGCTCAGCTGGATCGTCTCGGCGATGGGCCTGCTGGCGGCCTGGGCGTTCGACGCCCCCGGCGGTCAGATGCTGCTCCAGACCGGCTGCGCCCTGCAGATCGCGCTCGCGGCCACGATTCCGCTGTTCGCGACCACCCGCCGGGCGAACACGTTCCGGCACAACCGGCGGGAGGCGCGGGCGGCCCAGCTGCCGTAGCGCTGCGCTGGCTTTGACCGTACGAAGGCCCCGGGTCCCCCTGACCCGGGGCCTTCGCGCTGCCCCGGCC
>NZ_JBHWJJ010000048.1:0-50626 GCF_042732005.1 Streptomyces sp. NPDC059851
GCCCCGCCGCGCTCTGCGCGCCGGGGGGGCCCCGGTTCGCATGCGTGGAGGGCGCCGAGATCACGAGCGTGGGTCGACGTTCCCATTGCGGCTTGCTGCGGCGCGGGGCAGTGGGGCGGTCAGCCCGTTCGGGTGAAGTGACGGGTGGTCGGGACCAGCGCTGCCGTGGCCGGTACGAGGAAGCAGGCCGTGGCGCATGCGGCGAGTACGGCCGTGACACCGAAGACCTCGATGGCGGGGGCGATCAGGGCCAGTCCGACCGGGGCCAGACCGTACGAGACGAGGAAGTCCAGCGAGGAGACCCGGGCCAGCTTGTCCGGGGCGACCTCGCGTTGCGTGGCGGTGAACCAGGGCACGTTGAAGAGCTCGATGCCGATCCCGGCGACGGCGTACGCGGCGACGACCACGACCGGGTGCACGGGCAGCATCAGGCTCAGCGGGGCGACCCCGTACGCGGCCAGCCCGGCGAAGGCCGCCCAGCCCTGGGAGGGGAACCGCCAGCGGGCCATGACGAGCCCCCCGCCGAGCGCGCCCACGGTGTACGCGGTCATGGCCGCGGCCAGCACCCACTCGGTGCCGTAGCGGTCCCGGCTGATCAGGGGCAGCGCGACGCTGGTGGCGGAGTAGCCGAGGGCGATGACCGCGACGAGTGCGGCGAGCCCGGCGAGGAACCACGGGTGGCGGCGCGCCTCGCGTATGCCGTCCACGAACTCGGCGCGGAAGCCGGCCCGCCGGGCCGGTGCGTCCGCCGGGGCGGTCGCCGACGGGTCACCCCCGCCGGGGACGAGGGCCGCGACCAACCACAGCAGGCCGATGCCGAGCAGCAGCATCCACACGTCGAGGAAGGCCGCGAGCAGTGCGGTCAGGGCGGGGCCCGCGAGCGTGGCGGACCGGACGGCCATGGTCATGGCGGCGTTCGCCTGCTGACGGCGCTCGGGGTCGACGGTCTCGGCGGTGAGCGCCTGGAAGGCCGGGCGGCAGGCGCCCTGCCCGGCGCCCGCGAGCGCGGCGGCGACCGTCATCAGGACGAGCGAGCGGCCGAGCCCGAGGGCGAGGAGGGGTGCGGCCACGGCCGCCGCGAGGGCGGACCAGAGGACGACGGCCCGACGGGAGTGGCGGTCGGCCAGGACACCCCCGACGGCGACGGCGAGGAGGAAGCCGGCGGTGCGGGCGGCGAGGACCAGGCCGAGGCCGGCGGCGCCGAGGTCGCGATGGAGGACGGCGAGCCCGAGGACGAAGGGCAGGGCCCAGGTCGCGAGGCCGGAAGCGGTGGTGCCCGCCCACAGGCGCAGGAACGCGGTGTCGCGCAGGACCGAACGCGGGGGCGGGGTTTCGGACTTGGCCGGTGGGGGTGTGGTCGCCACGGTGTGGTTGCTCCTTGGACGGCGGGGCGGCGGCTCGGGGACCGCACCCCGGGTCGTTAATGAAAATGATTACCATTACAGTACCCTTTCGGACGTGGCACTCCTGCCCGGTGCACGACAACAGCCATGTCATGACCCCGCCCACCAACCCCCCGCTTGAGCCCCCGCCCCGCCCGCTCCCAGACCGGAGACCCCATGCGCCACCGCGCCCGCCCCGCCCGCCTCGGCATCGCCCTGGCCGTCGCCCTCGCCACCGCCGGCTGTTCGGCGGCGGACACCGAGCCCGCCGCGGAACAGCCGGCCGCCCCCGCCCGGGCGGCCTCCCTCACCAGCTGCGGCCTCCAGGTGTCCTTCGCCCAGCCGCCGAAGCGGACCGTCGCCCTGGACCAGACCTCGACCGAGACCCTGCTCGAACTCGGACTCCAGGACCGGATGGCCGGCACCGCCAACCTCAAGACCAAGATCCCCGCGCAGTACGAGGCCGCGTACGCGAAGGTGCCCGTCATTGCGCCCAAGATCGCCACCGGGGAGCAACTGCGCGCCGCCACGCCGGACTTCGTCATCGCCGGCTCCACGGACCTCTTCACCAAGGACCGGGCCGGCACCCGTGAGGAGCTGGCCGCCCTCAAGGTCCCCACCTTCGTGAGCGCGGTGGACTGCCCGCAGCAGAACCCGGCCGGCAAGACCCCCTTCGAACTGCTCTTCTCCGACTACGAGAACCTGGGCAAGGTCTTCGGTGCCGAGGACCGGGCCGCCAGGCTCGCCGCCGACCAGCGCGCCGCGGTCGCCAAGGCCGGGGAGAACGCCGCCAAGGTCCCCCGGGGCGAGGACCAGCCGACCGTCGTCTACCTCTACTCCGTCTTCAACGGCATGCCGTACGTGGCGGGCCGGACCGGCCTGCCCAGTGAGATGAGCCGCATCGTCGGCGCGAAGAACGCCTTCGACGACATCAACGAGGACTGGCCCGAGGTCACCTGGGAGCAAGTCGCCGAGCGCGACCCCGACTTCATCGTCATCGGCGACCTGTCCGAACGCGGCCGGCCCGGCGACAGCGCCACCGAGAAGCGGGCCGCCATGACCGGGCACCCCGTCGTGTCCAAGCTGGCCGCGGTCTGCGACAACAAGATCGTCCAGGTGCCCGGCATCGAACTCGATCCTTCGGTGCGCTCCGTACACGCCCTGGGGCTGCTCGCCGACGGTATGAAGGACCTCGGGTATGTCCGCTGACCCGGTCACCGGGGTCACCGGGGTCGCCGGGGTCACCGGGGTCGCCGGGGTCGCCGGGGTCAACGGGGTCAACGGGGTCAACGGGGTCACTCCGGTCACCCCAGGCACCTCGGTCGCGCCGGTGGACCTGCTGCTGCCTGCGGCTCGCGGGCAGGTGGTGACCGGGGACGCCCCGCCCACCGGGGACGGCATCCTGGTCCGACCCGCCGGACCCGCCGGACCCGCCGGACCCGCCGGACCCGCCGCGCCCGCCGGCTCCGCCCGGTCGGCCGTGGCCGCGGCCCGGGCGGGCCGTGCCCTCCTCGCCGCGCTCGTGCTCACCGCCTCCGTGGCCGCGGCCCTACGGATCGGCACCGCCGACGTCGGCTGGGAGGGCCTCGCCCGCGTCCTCGGCGCCCGGCTCGGCCTCGCCGTGGAGCCGCTGCCCCCGCTGCTGGACTCCCTCGTCTGGGACCTGCGGCTGCCCCGCGTCCTGATGGCCGCCCTCGTCGGAGCCTCCCTCGCCGTCTGCGGCACCGTCCTCCAGGCCGTCACCCGCAACGCCCTGGCCGACCCGTACCTGCTCGGCGTCTCCTCCGGCGCCTCTACGGGAGCCGTCTGCGTGGTCGTCCTCGGGGTCGGCGCGGGCACGCTCGGGGTCACGGGCGGAGCCCTGGCCGGTGCTCTGCTCTCCTTCGGGCTGCTGCTGGTGCTCCTGCGGCGCAGCGGGCTGGACTCGGTCCGGATCGTCCTGACCGGCGTGGTCGTCGGGCAGCTGTTCACCGCGCTGACCTCGCTCGTCCTCATGGCCTCGGCCGATGCGGACACCACCCGCGCCGTCACCCACTGGCTGCTCGGCTCCATGGCGCCGGCCCGCTGGAACACCGTCGCGGTCTGTGCGGCCGTCACCCCGCTGGGACTGCTGGCCGCCTGGCTGTGTGCCAACGCCCTCGACGGGCTCGCGTTCGGCACCGACACCGCCGCCTCCCTCGGCGTCGGAGTGCGGCGCACGCGGATGCTGCTGCTCGTCGTCACGGCCGCGCTGACCGCGGTGGCCGTGGCCACCGTCGGCGCCATCGGCTTCGTCGGGCTGATCGTCCCCCACGGGGTGCGGTTCCTCGTGGGGCCGGTGCACCGGCGGCTGCTGCCGTACGCCGCCCTGGCCGGCGCGGTGTTCCTGGTGTGGACGGACGCCCTCGCGCGGATCGCGTTCGCGCCCCGCGAGGTCCCGGTCGGCGTGATCACCGCACTGGTCGGTGTGCCGCTGTTCCTCCTCGTCCTGCGCAAGCGGGGTGAGCTGTGAGGATCACCGCTGAGGAACTGAGTTGGTCGGTGCCGGGCAGCAGCCCCGCGCCGGTCGTACGCGGGGTCGGCGTGGACATCGCCCCCGGCGAGACGGTCGGTCTGCTCGGCCCCAACGGCTCCGGAAAGTCCTCCCTGCTGCGCTGCCTGGCCGGGCTCCGCGTGCCCGACGCGGGCACGGTCCGGTACGACGGCGAGTCCGTACGCAACTGGAGCGCGCGCCGGATCGCCCGCCACGTCGCCTTCGTCGAGCAGGACTCGGGTGCGGACAGCGATCTGCGGGTCCGCGACGTCGTGGGCCTGGGGCGGACGCCGTTCCGCGACCGGTGGCGCGGGCCGGACACCACCGACCGGGCGGTCGTCGCCGCCGCACTGGAGCGCGTCGGACTCACCGCGCTCGCCGAACGCTCCTGGCGGGCGCTGTCGGGCGGCGAGCGGCAGCGCGCCCACCTCGCCCGCGCGCTGGCGCAGCAACCGTACGCCCTCCTGCTCGACGAGCCCACGAACCACCTCGACGTCAAACACCAGCTGGAACTGATGGAGCTGCTGACCGGCACCGACCAGACGGTCCTGGTCGCCCTGCACGACCTGTCGCTCGCCGCCCGGTACTGCGACCGGCTGCTGCTCCTGCACCACGGCCGCCTGATCGCCTCCGGCCCGCCCGCCGCCGTCCTGACGGCCGGGCGGCTCGCCGAGGTCTTCGAGGTCGACGCCGAACTCACCACCGACACCCTGGGACACCCCCAGGTGGCGTACCGCGGGCCGCTCGGCCCCCCAGCCGCCGCGGCCGCCGCGCCGACACACCGACCCGCCCCGTGAAAGGCATCCTCATGACGCACGAGACGACGACCCCGACGCCCCTGACGACCCCGACGCCCCTGATGACCCCCGCGCCCGCCCTCGTCCCCGCTCCCGTCCCCGCTCCCGTCCCCGCTCCCGCTCCCGTCCCCGCTCCCGCTCCCGTCCCCGGTCCCGCCTCAGCTTCCGCCTCAGCTCCTGCCCGCGCGCTGTCCGTCGACGGGCTCGTCGAGGCCGTCCTGGCCGGCGAACAGGGCCCGCTGCCCTCCGAACTCGTCGCGACCAGCGTCTTCTGGATCCACCACGGCACCCGCCTGGCCGGCGGCGACACCACCTACCTCAACCAGTACGTCCTCGTCCGCCTCGGCGGCTCCTTCGGCGCCTGCGCCTTCGAAGCCGGCGAGCTCGACCCCGCCCTCTGCCGCGACTCCTCCGGCACTCCGCTCGACACCCTGCTGCGCGAGGCCCCCCGGCCGCTGCGGATCGCCGCCCTCGACGCCTACCTCGCCGCGACCCGCCCGCACCGCCTGGCCGCCGGAACCGGCGTGGCCGAGGCCGTCACCCTCCCCGCCGGCACCCCGGAGGTCCGCGCGCGGGCCCGCGACGCGGCGATAGCCGGCCTGCTCGACATCGAGCCCGGCGCGAAGGTCGGCCTCATCGGCGTCGTCAACCCGCTGGTCGCGGCGATCCGTGAGCGCGGCGGCGACCCCCTGCCCTGCGACTTCAACCTCAAGGCCACCCAGTGGGGCGACCCCGTCACCGACGACATGCACCAGGTGCTGGACCGCGCCGACGCCGTCGTCGCCACCGGAATGACCCTGAGCAACGGCTCCTTCGACACCATCCTCGAACGCTGCCGCTCCCGTGGCGTCCCGCTGGTCGTCTACGCACAGTCCGGTAGCGCCGTCGCCCGCGCCTTCCTCGGCTCGGGCGTGACGGCCCTGTCCGCGGAGCCGTTCCCGTTCTCCCAGTTCAGCGCCGACGAGACGGTCCTGTACCGCTACCGGACGATGGGCGGCGCGTGAGCCCCACCGTCCGACCCCTGCCCGTGCCCGAGCCGGGGCCCGTGCCGGCGCCAACACGCGCACCCGCACCCGCACCCGCGCCCGCGCCCGCGCCCAGCACGGGCACGGGCGCCGGCGGCGGCACCGTCACCGGCACCGGGTGCGCGCCCTGCCACCACGGCGAGATCCTCCAGGGCGTCTTCCTCGACGAGAACGGCCACCGTTGCGCCGGCCTGGTCACCCTCCCCATGGCCGGTCCCGGAACCCGCGCCGAGTTCACCCCCCGTCCCGGCACGCCGCCCGAGGTGCTCACCGTCGTACCCGCCGACCGTACGAAGGCCGCACGGGCCGCCGCCCTCGCGGTCGCCGCCTGCGCCGAGCGGACCGGACTACCGCCCTGCGGCGGCGAGTTGAGGCTCACCGGCGAGGTCCCGGTGGGCCTGGGCATGGGGAGCTCCACCAGCGACGTCATCGCCGCCGTCCGCGCGGTCGCGGACTCGTACGGATTGCGGATGGCGCCCGGCACGGTCGCCCGGCTCTCCGTACGGGCCGAACTGGCCAGCGACCCGCTGATGCTGGACGACGGCCGGCGCCCGGTCCTCTTCGCCCAGCGGGAGGGCCGCGTCCTGGAAGACCTCGGTGCGGCCCTGCCGCCGCTGGTGGTCGTGGGCTGCGCCCTCGGCGGCGGCGCACCCGTGGACACCCTGTCGCTCCCCGCGCGCGACGTGGACGCCGTGGCCGCCGCCGACGTACGGGCCTACGAGCGGCTGCGCACGCTGCTGCGCCGGGCCGTGGCCACCGGCGACGCTGCGTTGCTCGGCGAGGTCGCCACCGCCAGCGCCCGGCGCGGCCAGCAGGTGCTCGGCCACCCGGAGTTCGACGCGCTGACCGCCGTCGCCCGCCGGACCGGGGCGGCGGGCGTGCAGATCGCGCACAGCGGGGCGGTGGCGGGCGTGCTGTTCGACCCGGCCGCCCCGGGCCTGCGGCACTGCGTCCACAGCTGCCTGCGCGCCCTGGACGCCCACGGCATCCCCGCCACCCGCACCTTCACGACCCGTGCGACCTTCACGACCCGTACGGGCTTCACGACCCACACGACCTTCACGACGAGGAATCCCTGACCAATGGACCAGCACATCGCGGAGTCGATCGGCCGGCCGGACCTGATACGCCTCGACGACCGGCTCGTCTGCCTGCGCTTCGAGACGATGAAGGCGGCCTCCGCCCTCGCGGCCGTACGCCACCTGCTGGACACAGGAGCCGTGCGGCGCGGGGACACCCTGTTGGACAGCTCCAGCGGCATCTACGCCCACGCCCTCGCCCTGGCCTGCCACCGGTACGGCATGCGCTGCCACATCGTCGGCTCGACGACGGTGGACCGCACCCTGCGCACCCAACTGGCGGTCCTCGGTGCCACCCTGGAGCAGATGGAGCCGTGCGACGACCTCAAGCTCGACCAGAAGCGGAGGGTGGAGCGGATCCACGAGATCCTCGCCGAACACCCCGAGTACCACTGGATGCGCCAGTACCACGACGACATCCACTACCTCGGCTACGAGGCCGTCGCCGACCGGATCCGGGAGACGCTCGGCGCGGACGGGCTCATCGTCATCGGCGGGGTCGGCTCCGGCGCATCCACCGGCGCCCTGGCCCGCTACCTGCGCACGACCCCCGAGGGGCGGGGCCCGGGCGGGCAGGTGGCCGACGTCGAACTGGTCGGCGTCCAGCCGTACGGCAGCATCACCTTCGGCGCCGGTCACACCGCCGACCCGGAGATCATCATCGCCGGGATCGGCAGCTCCATCCCCTTCGGGAACGTCTCCCACGAGCTGTACGACACCCTGCACTGGATCTCGTTCGACGCGGCCCTCGCCGGCAGCGTCGACCTGCTGCGGCGGCACGCGGTCTTCGCGGGGTTGTCGACCGGCGCCGGCTACCTCGCCGCCCGCCACGAACGCGAGCGCTCGCCCGACCGCACGGTCCTCTTCATCGCCGCCGACACCGGCCACCGCTACGTCGACACCGTCTACGCCCGCCACCGCGAGGCCGCCCGGATCGCCGACCTGGCCCCGCGGGACGTCACCGACCAGAGCCGACTCGCCCTGCCGTGGTCCCGCATGCAGTGGAACCGGGCCCGGGCGGCGGCCCCGGCGACGGCGTCGTGACACCCCGGCCGGAGGTCCCCCGGCTCAGCAGTCCAGGACCTCCCGCAGCCAGGAGCGTTCCGCGCGGCTGGTGGCGCGGGCGATGGTGAGCATGCCGCGGCGGTAGGGGTCCTCGGTGTCCTCGGCGCCCACCGGGCGGTCGCCGGCGTCGCCGGCGTAGAAGAAGCTCGCGGGCCGCTCCAGGAACTCCAGCCGTCGCCGCAGCACCCGGTGCTGGTCCGCGGTGTCGGGAAGGTGGGAGAGGAAGGCCAGGACCGTGAAGTAACGGGTGCTGTCGCTGATGTCCAGGCCCTCGGCGTCCCGCAGCCTGCGCAGGAGCTCCCCGTGGCCGGCCCCGGTGAGGCTCAGGGTGTGCCGTTGGGCGGCCGAGGCGCCCGGTTCGGTCCGCCGGTCCAGCAGTCCGGCGGCGACCAGCCGGTTGATCGCCGGGTAGAGGCTGCCGTCACTGACCGGCCGGGCGTGGCCCGACAAGTGCGCTATGCGGTGGCGCAGTTGGTAGCCGTGCAGCGGCCCCTCGGCCAAGAATCCCAGGATCGCGAGTTCGAGCATGCTGCTATCCTCACACATCGAAACGAGGTACATCGAATCGATGTAGTCGAGTAGTTGATGTAGTCGACGTAGGGGTCCGCGGCGTGGGAGGGCGTATGACGTACACCGAGGAATGGGTGGCCGCGCGGGCGCGCCACGCCTACGAGCACGGCAGGGCGTCGTTCGACGTGAGGCCCGAGCGGACGGCGCTGCTGGTCATCGACATGCAGGACGAGTTCGTCCGCCCCGGCTGGAGCCCCTCCTGGGTTCCCGCGGCGACTCGTATGGCACCCCGGCTGGCGCGTTTGGCCGACGACGCCCGGGCCGCATCCGTGCCGGTGATCTGGACCGTCTTCGACGACACCCATCTCGGCCTCGACCGTCCGCACGCCCTGCGCTTCCTCCCGCACGGCGACACCGACTGGCGTCGGCCGGGCCCCGCCGAGGTGTGGGGACGCATGGGCCCCCGCCCCGACGAGGTCGTGATCCGCAAGCCCTCGTACGGGGCGTTCTACGACACCCCGCTCGACACGATCCTGCGCAACCTCGGCCGGGACACGGTCATCGTCACCGGAACCCTCACCAACTACTGCTGCGGCACCACGGCCCGGCAGGCGTACGAACGCGGCTACCAGGTCGTCTTCGGGTCCGACGTCACGGCCACCGACGACGAGTCCCGGCAGGAACCGGAACTCGCCGTCCTCCGCAAGGGCTTCGCGCTCGTGCTCACGGCGGACGAGATCACGAGCCGACTGACCGCGGCCGAGGCCGCGGCCGGGACCGGGGTCGGGTTCGGGGTCGGGACCTAGATCCCGCGGTCCGCGGTGTCCGGCTGCGGCGTCCGCAGCGGTGGGCGGGACAGGACCGCGCGTTCGGCCTCTGTCAGTTCGGGGCCGTCGAGGGGGGCGCGGCGGGGGCCGAGCGCGGCTGCCAGGAGGACCGCGGGGCCGGCCAGGACACGGGCCGGCCTGCGCAGGGCCATCACGTCCGTGAGCTTCCTGACGACCAGGCCGTTGCCGGTGGCCGCACGGACGAGGCGGTGGGTGTACCGCGCCCCCAGCCGGTCCGCGAAGGTCGGCCCCGCGCCGATGCAGCCCGGGTAGAAGCGGTCCTGGCCGACCGCCAGCGACCAGGCGGCCGCCGTCGACCGGGCGATCGCGCGCCGGGCCCCGCGCGCGAAGGCGGGGGAGGAGAGCGGGGCGCGGGCGGCGGCCCGGGCGCGCAGGGCCACGGCGCCGAGGGCGGCTACGGACATGCCGTGCCCGTACACGGGGTTGAGGCTGGTGGCGGCGTCGCCCAGGGCGACGAAACCGGCCGGCACGTCCGCCTGCTCGAAGTAACGGCGGCGGTTGGCGGTACGGGCGAACACGGTCACCCCGCTGATCGGCTCCGCCCGGGCCAGCAGCTCGGCCACGAGGGGGTGGCGGACGCGCCGCGCGAAGTCCTCGAACAGCTCGTCGCCGGAGGAGGGCTCGCCCCCGCGGGTTCCCGACAGGCTGACGTGCCACTGCCCGTCTTCGACGGAGAGGATCGTCGCGACGAGCCCGGGCCGGTCCGCGCGCGGGTCGGCGGCCACGTGCACCACCGGCCAGTCCCTCTCGGCGCCCTCCGGCGCCCGGTACCGGCGGCTGGCGTAGCGTACGCCCGCGTCGACGACCGTCTCCCGCACCGTCGGGCCGCCGATGTCGCGCAGCCACTGCGTGCTGCGCGAGCCGCGGCCGGTCGCGTCGACGACGAGGTCCGCCCCGACGAGCTCGCGCCGCCCCTCCGCGTTCGTCAGCTGCACGCCGCGCACCCGCGTCGCGTCCCCGGTCAGGCCGGTGACCTTGACGCCTGTGCGGATCCGGACCCGGGGGAGCTCCTGGACCCGCCTGCGTACGACCCAGTCGAGGAGGTCCCGGCCGGCGCTGATCAGGTAGTGGGTCGGGGCCCACGAGCGGCGGTACCAGCCAGCCGGTGAGAACGACACCATCCCGTTCGGGATGGGGATGCGGTGCGCGCCGGCGGCGAGCCAGTCGTCCACGACACCGGGAAGCAGTGCCTCCACCGCCTCCGCCCCGCCCGCCCACAGCATGTGGGCGTGGGCGGCCTGCGGGAGCCGGGGCCGCGGAGCCGGGGTCGCGGGAAGGACGCCGTCCTGTTCGAGGACCAGTACGTCGCCCGCGTACGGGGCGAGGGCCGCTGCGGCTAACGTGCCGGCCAGGCCGCCGCCGAGGACGACCACGCGGGCAGGACCGGCGGCAGGGGACTGTGTCATCGGGTGGTGCTGCTTTCTTCGAGGGCGGATCGGCGGAAGGAGCGGACGGTGGGCGACCGGGACAGTGCGAGCGACATCCGTACGAGCCCCTGGGGGCTGCGCGGCGAAGTCAGGACCGTGTCCGAGGAGTGGGGGAGGACGCCCGGTCCCGGTCCCGGTCCCGTTCCCGGAACTGGGCCCGGTCCGGAGCCCGGTCCCGGAACTGGGCTCGGTCCGGGGCCCGGACTCCTACTCGGACTCGGACCCGGGGCGGTTGCGGTCCGGGCGCGCTCCCAGTGCACGACGGCGCTGACCAGCGCGGCGGCATCCGCCACGGCCGCGGCCTCCTCCGCCGGGCGCCCGTCCGCCAACTCCTGGCGCAGCGCACGGGCGCGCAGCTCGGCCCGGAGGTAGGGGTTGACCGTGAGGATGCCGTCGTGGATGTCCGATTCCCGCTGCGTCAACCGGATCTCGATCGGCACCCAGGTCCCGCCCGCGCCCAGGTCGATGCTGCGCTCTGTCGCCGCCCGCAGCTCCTCGTGCAGGGGCCGGAGCCGTCGGTACCGGCGCCACATCCGCCACCGGCTCGTGGCGGGCTCGGCCACCAGGGGCAGCACGAACCCGGTCGCGATCAGCAGCGCCGACACGGACGCCAGGGCCGGGGCGACCTCGACGGCGAGCACGTCCAGGTCGCGGCCCGCCCAACGCGCGCCGACCGCGGCGAACTTGGCCACGTCGTAGCAGAGGTTGAGCACGTAGCCGGCGACGATCAGCGCCAGACCCGCGCGCAACGCGCCGTGCACCTCGCGGGCCCACCTCCAGCACAGCACCGTCATGGTGACGGCCGCGGTGGTGTGCGCCGAGAGGTAGAGGAGGATCGTCTCCCTGATGAACGGGGTGTTGGCGTAGTACGTGTCCAGGTCGCGGAGGCGCTCCACGGGGGCTTCGCCGAGGACGAACAGCGCGTTGATGGCAACGATCACGGCGACCGTGACCGCGGTGCACAGGCGGGCCCGCCGGCGCGCCCGCTCCCCGTCGGGGTCGGCGGGGCCCCGGCTCCAGTGGAGGATGAGGACGATGTTGGCCCCGGAGAAGGCCGTGATGAGGGAGTAGACGACGGGCGCCGCGGCGTTGGGGACGCCGGTGATCCGGTTGACGGCGACCAGACTCGGAATCGCGGTGAACCCGAACACGGCCGTGGCGAGCGCGAGCAGGACGCACACGGAGCGCAGGAGCTCGTCGCCCGGATTGCGCCGGAGCGCGGGCAGCTTCAGCAGCGTCGCGAGGAGCAGTACGGCGCCGGGCACGTAGAAGCCCAGGCCCTGGGGGTCGTTCACCGCGGGGCCCGCGGGTGGGGGGAGGGCAACGCCCGGGCGGCTGCCCGCCCGGCACCGGTGGGAGCCGTGCGGCCCCCGCGTTCCGTACGGGCCCGGCGGCCGGTGGCCCCGGGCGGCTGCTGTGTCGTCATGGCGGTGTTCCTCACGGGCGGTCCGGGCGTGGTAGGAGGTACGGCGGCGGTGGGTGCCGTATCCGTTCCCACGCCCCGTCGCTCGGCCCACCAGCGCGATCACAGGCACGACGAATGATCATCGTACTAAGTGGCCGAAATCGCCTGTTGCCCGCGGGCCTAGCGCGCTGCCGGGGTGCGGCCGATGGGCTCCGCGGCGGTGGGCCCGGGGGGCGATGGGCTCGGGGGCGGTGAAGGAGGGCCCCGGGTCGACCGGTTCGGATTCTCGGCGGCCACGCGATCGCTGCCGAAAGTGCGCCGGGCGCACCCCCTCGGAGCGAGGGGGTGCGCCCGGCGGCGGGTGCCCGCGCCGGTGCCGGTTACAGCGTGTGCGTGAGGCGGGCGGTGAGCAGGCGGGTGAAGCGGGCCGGGTCGGGCAGGTCGCCGCCTTCGGCGAGGAGCGCGCTCCCGTACACGAGCTCGGTGACCTCCGCGAGCGCGGGGTCGTCCGCGTCGGCCTCGTGGGCCGTGCGCAGGGCGCTGACCAGCGGGTGGGCCGGGTTGAGCTCCAGGATCCGCTTGACGGGCGGCATCTGCTGGCCCATGGCCCGGTACATCTTCTCCAGCGTCGGGGTCATGTCGTGGGCGTCGCCGACGATGCACGCCGCCGACGTCGTCAGCCGCGACGACAGCCGGACCTGCTTCACGTGCTCGGACAGGGTCGTCGTCATCCACGGCAGCAGGGCGGCGAAGTCCTGCTCCCGCTTGGCCTTCTCGGAGTCGGCGTCCTGGTCGCCGTCCGCGGCCTCGTCGAGGTCGACCTGGCCCTTGGCGACGGACTGGAAGCGGTGTCCGTCGAAGCCCGGGACCTGCTCGACCCAGACCTCGTCGACCGGGTCGGTGAGGATCAGGACCTCGTACCCCTTGGCGGCGAAGGCCTCCATGTGCGGGGAGTTCTCCACCGTCGCGCGGGTCTCCCCGGTCAGGTAGTAGATCGCGTCCTGGCCGTCCTTCATGCGCTCGACGTACTCGCGCAGGGTGGTCGTCTTCTCCGCGTCGTGCGTGGATTCGGCCGACACCAGCTCCAGCAGGGCCTCGGTGCTGTCGGCGTCCTCGAGGAGGCCCTCCTTCAGGACGCGGCCGAACTGGCCCCACAGCTTCGCGTAGCGCTCGGCGTCGCCCGCCTGGACGCCCTTCAGCGCCCCGAGGACCTTCTTCACCAGGCGCCGGCGCACGCCCTGGATCTGACGGTCGTGCTGCAGGATCTCGCGCGAAATGTTCAACGACAGGTCGTGCGCGTCCACGACCCCCTTGACGAAGCGCAGGTAGTTCGGCATCAGCGCTTCGCAGTCGTCCATGATGAAGACGCGCTTGACGTACAGCTGCACGCCGCGCTTGGTCTCGCGGGAGAACAGGTCGAACGGCGCCTGCGAGGGGATGAACAGCAGCGCCTCGTACTCGAAGGTGCCCTCGGCGCGCATGTGGATGGTCTCGGCCGGGTCGAGCCAGTCGTGGCTGATCTGCTTGTAGAACTCGTTGTACTCGGACTCGGACACCTCGCTGCGCTGCCGGGCCCACAGCGCCTTCATCGAGTTGAGCGTGTCCATGCCGTCGCCGCTGTCGCCGCTGCCAGGGTTGGCGTCGGTGTCGGTGTCGGTGTCGGTGTCGGCGTCGTCGGTGGCGGTACGCTCGGTCGCCATCTTGATCGGCCAGCGGATGAAGTCCGAGTACTGCTTGACGATCTGGCGGATCTTCCACCCGGCCAGGTAGTCGGCCAGCCCGTCCTCGCTGTCCACGGGCTTGAGGTGGAGGGTGACCGAGGTGCCGACCGGCAGGCCGTCCACGGCCCGGATGGTGTACGTACCCTCGCCGTCCGACTCCCACAGCGTGCCCTCGTCGGTGCCGGCGCGGCGGGTGGACAGGGTGACCTTGTCGGCCACCATGAACGCCGAGTAGAAGCCCACGCCGAACTGGCCGATCAGGCTCTGCGCCGCGGCGGCGTCCTTGGCCTCCTTGATCTTCTCCAGCAGGCGGCCGGTGCCGGACTTGGCGATCGTGCCGATCAGCTCCACGATCTCGTCGCGGCTCATGCCGATGCCGTTGTCGCGGACGGTCAGCGTCCGGGCGTCCCTGTCGACTTCGAGGGTGATGTGCAGGTCGGCGGTGTCGACCTGCAGGGCGGAGTCGGTCAGCGACTCCAGACGCAGTTTGTCCAGCGCATCGGAGGCGTTGGAGATCAGCTCGCGCAGGAAGATGTCCTTGTTCGAGTAGATCGAGTGGATCACCAACTGCAGCAACTGACGGGTCTCGGCCTGGAACTCCAGCGTCTCGATACTGCTATCCACGTGGGTCTCCTCTTCAGGGAACGGGAACGGGAACGAAAAAGGGGAACGGCGGACGGGAAGAGCGGGAAGGGTGGCCGTGGCGGTCATGTGGCCCCACGGCGTGCCTGCTCACCCCTGTGCGGTCGAGCGCCGAGTGCCGAGCGCCGAGCGGGCGGCAGGGTAGGCCCGCACGTATGGCGGTGCCGGTGTCACGGCCTGGGCGGCGTACGGCGCTGACGGTCGCTGGCGGCGCGCAGCCGGTCGGTGCTGTCGGCGAGCCGGTCGAGGCGGTCGGCGATCGCCGGGTGGCCGGCCGCGAGGTGGGGGCGGGTTTCGGAGAGCGGGGCCAGGAGCCGGGTCGGGTCGTCGTCGCCGAGGGCGTCCAGCAGGCGAGCTATGGCGGGGGCGGCGCCGGCGGCGAGGTCCTCCAGGGCGCCGATCTGCCCGGCCAGGCGGCGCAGGTCGGCCGCGTTGTCGCGGGCCCACGTGGTGACGGCGCGGTCGGCGGCCCGCCGGTCGCGGGCCGCCTGGACACGCTGCTCCCCCGTACTGCCCTCGGCGGTTCCGGCGGCGGTGTCGGGGCGGAGGCGAAGGTAGCGGCGCTCGGCCGCCTGGCGGCTGGCCACTCCGAGGGGTTCGGCCAGATCCGCCCAGGTGGCGCCGGCGGTACGGGCGGTCTCGATCAACCCGGTCTCCCAGCCCGCGAGTTCCTCACGGAGGTGGCGCAGGAGCAGCAGCGCGGCGAGGGCCTTCTGGGGGTCGCTCTGGCCGGCGTCGTCGGGCGGCGCGTGGCGGGCGGTCCGGGCGGCGGCGTCCATCATGCCCAGTGCCGCGGCAGCGGCCAGGAACGAGGCCGGCCCCGCCCCGGGGGTGCCCTGCGTTTCCATGGTCGTCACCTTTTCGTCGACGCGCGTCCGTCATCCAGATGGTGACATCCTACCGCCCGTCCCGGTCGAACCGCACCGGCCAATCCTCGCCACTTGTCCGGAACCGGACGTGCGTGACAGGCGCTCGTGAACCCGCCCCGAACGCCTGACGGGCACACCCGGCGCCTCGTGCGCCCGCGCCGGCCGCCGTCCGAGGCGACCCTCGTCGCTGTCCTGCACGCCCGGGCTCCCCTCCGCTGTCGTCCACAGGGCGACAGCACGGCTCGTCGCGAGCCGGACCGGATCGCCCGGCAGGCCTCCAGGACGGCAGACGTGCTCACGCTGACGACCCCCGGCAGCCGACGAGGCCCTCCCGGCCGCACCCGCGTGCCACGGGGGAGGGGATCATGGGCGCATGACCCTGATCCTGACCCGCAGTGACCTGGAGGCCGTACTGGAGCCCGCGGCCTGCACGGCCGTCCTGGAGGACGGCTTCCGCAGTGCGGACGCCCGTTCCGCCACCGGGCAGCGGGTGAGGACCGACCTGCCGTTCCCCGGCACGGCCACGGCCCTGATCCCCGGGCTGCTGCCCGGCATCGACGCATACACGGTGAAGGTGAACGCCGAGTTCCCCGGCGGTCGGCCGGCCCTGCGCGGTGTGATCTGCCTGCACGGCGGTCACGACGGCGAACTCCTCGCGCTGATGGACTCCGCCACCATCACCGCTTGGCGCACCGGACTCGCCGCAGCCCTCGCCACGCACGTCCTCGCCGCCCCCGACCCGGGGGGTGAAGCGGTACTCGGCGTGATCGGCGCGGGTGCGCAAGCCGACCTCGTGGTCCGCGGGCTGCGCGGCATGCGGAGCTTCGGGGAAGTCGTCGTGCACGACACCGATCCGGCCCGGACCGCCGCGTTCATCGGCCGGTACGGCGGACGCGCGCTCGGTTCTCCCGCGGCCGTCGCCGCAGCCGCCGATGTCGTCCTGCTGGCCACGTGGTCCCGCACGCCTTTGCTGCACCTCGCCGACACCCGGCCCGGGCAGCACGTCACCTCGCTGGGAGCCGACGAGCCCGGCAAGCAGGAGCTCTCCGCCGACCTGCTCACCTCCGCACTCCTCGTGGTCGACGACCGTGAAGCGGCCGCCACCACGGGCGCTCTCGCAGCCGCCGGACTTCCCGCCACAGCCGCCCGGGCCACCCTGGGCGAGGTCCTCCGCAACGACCGTCCGGGCCGCACCAGCCCCACGCAACGCACCGCCTACGCCCCCGTCGGCCTTCCCTGGCAGGACCTCGCCCTCGCCTGGCTGGCCTTCGAGCACGCCGAACAGCGGGGCGTCGGAACACGCACCGACCTGCTGTCCTGAGCCCGGCCCGCCCGCGCGTCCTCCCGGTTCGCCGTCCTCTCCCGGAGTACCGCGGTGGCGAAACCGGCGGAGCCGCCTTGTGTCAGATTTCGGCCAAACCGGCTGCCAGGCGGCGGAGTGGGATCTTCCGGCGTTAGCGTTCGAAACGTTCTTGCGGCCTCTGGGGGGAGAGCCTGCACACCTCTCCGCCCCGTGCGCCGCCTCGGGGGAGAGAGGGCATGGCGATGAGCGAACAGCGACGGTTACCCAGCTGTCCCGCGGCAGGATGCGCACCGGGCCGCGCCCACGGCAATGCGGCGCCGGTGACGCAGCTGCCGGCGCCGGTGACGCAGCTGCCGGTGCCGGCGCAAGCACCGGTGCCGGGGCAAGCACCGGGGCAAGCGCCGGCCATGGGGCAGGGGTAGCGCCATGGCTCTCGTTCTCGACGGGATCTCCTTCCGCTACGGCCGGCAGGCCCCCGTCTTCATCGACTTCGGGCTGGTCCTCGACGCCCCCGCCACCGTCCTCCTCGGCCCCAACGGCGCCGGGAAGTCGACGCTCCTCGGGCTCGCGGCCTCCCAACTCCGGCCCGCCTCCGGCACGGTCGCGCTCGGCCGGACCCGGGCCGAGCGCCGCGCGCTCACCGCCTACCGGCGCAAAGTGGCGTGGATCCCGCAGCAGATCACCCCCGTACCCGGACTGACCGTCCGCGAGCAGGTCGCGTACGCCGGCTGGCTCAAGGGCCTGAAGCGCTCCGAGGCGTGGGAGGCGTCCGCCGCCGCGGTCGACCGGGTCGGGCTGAGCGAGCTCGCCGACCGCAAGAGCCACCGGGTCAGCGGAGGCCAACTGCGCCGCATCGGCATCGCCGGGGCCCTCAGCCACCGCAGCGAACTGATCCTGATGGACGAGCCGACCGCCGGACTCGACCCCACCCAGCGACAGGTGTTCCGCGAACTCGTCGCCGAACTCTCCGCCAGCGTGCAGATCGTGGTGTCCACCCACCAGACCGAGGACCTCGCCGACCTCTACCAGCAGGTCGTCGTCCTCGACCGGGGCACCGTCCGCTTCCAGGGGACCCCGCAGGAGTTCCACGCCCTCGCCCCCGTCCCCGGTCCCACCTCGGCCTCCGCGACCCACGGCGGGCCCCGTGAACGGGCCGAGGCCGCGTACGCCCGCCTCGTAGAGCGGGAGGTCTGAGCCATGCGCCTGCGCACACTGCTGCGCACCTCGTCGGCCACGGCACTGCTGCCGTTCCTCCTCTTCTACGTCGTCGTACTCCTCGGCGACGGAATGGCCGCCTCCGTCCTGCCCGGCTACGGGCCCTCGGTGGTCGGCAGCATCGATTCCGCCCTGGCCGCGGCCGCAGCGGCCTGTTCGGCCGCCGGCGCCTGGGAGGCCGCACGGCTGCGCCGCGGCCGCGTCCTGGACCAGGCGCCCGTCCGCTCGCCCCTCGCCATCGCGCTCGCCGTCCTCCTGCCGGTCTGGGGCATGGGCCTGGCGGGCCTCGCTGCCGCACTGCTCCTCACCTCCAGCGCGGCCGGAGCCCTGCCCGCGCCCGCCCACACGGGCATGATCGCCGCGTACGCTGCCGTACTGGCCGCGGCGAGCCTCCTGGGCCACCTGCTCGGACGGGTCCTGCCGGGCCTCGCCGCCGCGCCGGTCGCGATGGGCGTCGGGTTCTGCGCCGTGGGGTTCCCCGTTTCCTTCAGCCAGCCGTGGCCCAGACACCTCGTCGCCCGGGCGTACGAGTCCTGCTGCCACCCCGGCCAGGTCATCGACCCGGTGGCCCTCTGGGCCCCGCTCGTCCTCGCCACCGGGCTCTGCCTGGCAGCGGCCCTGCTCATCCACCCGTTCCTCAAGGCGGCACGAGTACTCGCCGTCGCCGTCGCGGCGGCCGCCGCCGCAGGGGCCGTGTGGCTGGTGCACGACCTCGGCTACAACCCCGTACTCGCCCGCGACCCCTCGGACCTCGTCTGCGACACCAGCGGCCGCCCCACCGTGTGCCTGTGGCCCGAGACCCCCGACCGCAGCCGGGTCGTGCACCTCGTCCGCAGCCACACCGCCCGCCTGACGGAGGCCGGGGTACCCGTCGCCGACACGCTCAGCGCCGCACCACGGCCCGGGGAGGTCGAGTTCGGCGGCAAAGGCACCATCCACGGCCCGGACGTGCCGCGCCGGCTCGCGAGCACGCTCATGCCCCCCGTACCAGCATGCGCCCGGACCGGCCGGTACCCCGCCGTCCAAGACACGCAGCCACTCCACGCCTGGCTCACCGCCACGGCGTCGGGCACCCCGCCCGCCCCGACCCCCGACCGCTACACCGCCCAGGACATCGACCTCGTCCGGCAGGTCCTCGCCCAACCGCGCACCGTGCAACTGGCCTGGTACGAGCAGTTCCGGACGGCACTGGCCGGCTGCACCGACCGCGCGGACCGCACCATTCCGGGAGCCGCCCGGTGATCTGGTGGCTCAAGTCCCGCAACGCGGCCCTGACCGTCCCCGCGACGCTCCTCACCGCCCTCCTCGGCATCGCACTCGGACGTACCGTGCTGCCCATGCCGTCCCTCTCGGGCAGCAGCGAGTTCCTGCTCAGCGGGCTGGTGGCGGTGGTGCCGGCCGTGCTCTGGCTGAACGGCGCCGGGCGGACCGACCCGGACACCGAGGCCACCGGCCTGCGGCCCGTCCACCGCTGGGACACCGCTCTGGCAGCGCTCCTCGCCGCCACTGCCCTGGTTGTCACCGGCACCGCCCACGTCCTCGCCGCCGCCGCCGACGACGACGCCCTCGCCCTCGCCGTAGGCCGGAACATCACCTTCTACCTCGCGGCGGCCGTGCTCCTCGGCGCGTGCGTCGGACCGCGCATCGCCGGGCCGTTCGTCACCGGGATCCCGCTCGTCGTGGGGGTCGTCGGCCAGCGAGGCCGCTTCCCGGAGCCGTGGGCCGTGATCCTGCACGACGGGCTGTCCGGCCGGGCGCTCGCAACGACACTGGCCCTGATGGCGATCGCGTGCCTCGTCGGCGTCGGCGTCGGCGTCGGTGTCGGCGTCGGCGTGCGTGTCGGAGGCGGCCGTTAGGGTCCTGACCATCACGATCCGATCAGTGCAGAAGTGAAGAAAAGGGGCCATGTTCGAAGAGCGGCTCGCAGAGTTCTCCCGCGAGCGCCTGGGCGGCCGTCCGGTCCCCGACGACCTGCGGGCGATGCTGGTGGCGCAGTGGGAGGACCGCGCCGACTGCCGGGAACTCCTCGGCATCACCTTCCGCGAACCCGGGCAACCACACCCGCTCCTCGACACCGGCTACCTCAGCGAAACGGAACTCGCCGACCCCGAGATGCAGGCCATCAACGCCGGGGCCGCGGCGATGGCCACGTACGTGAAGATCGTCGCGGAGTGCGACGAGGGCTGGGTCGGCTACTGGATGCACCCCGACGAAGCGGCGGACCGCCCGCCCGTGATCGTGGCGCTCGACACCGAGTTCTCGTACTCGGCCATGGCCGGCAGCACCCTGGCCGGCGCCTGCGCCGCCGACCGGGCCCGGCGGCACGAGGGCGAGCACGACGAGCGGACCGCGTTCTCCCTCCTGGCGGCCCGGCTCGCCGAACTCGGCGTGCACCTCGGCATGGACGAACACGAGGACCTCATCCACGCCGAGAGCCGAGAGGCGCGCCTCGCCTGACGCCCAACCGGTCCGGGCGTGCACGACGTGGCGGGGCGACCAGCGGCGCGCCGGGCCGTGCCCACGCCGTGCCGCAGGCGGCGGGGTGGACGCAGACGGAGCGCCCGACGAAGCCGGCGCACGCGCTGACCGCCGCCGCTGCCGACTCGCCGTCGCGGGCGACCCGACCGAAACAACGGACCCGCACTAGCGGGTGGCCCCTGCACCCCGGCACCCCGCCCAGTCGTCGTCAACGGCACCGGGCGGTGGTGGTGGTGCAGGGGGGCGGGGGCTCAACAGCGCGGGCAGGCGTCGCGGATGACGCGCCAGGTGAAGGTGGCCGAGCCCGTCTGCCCGATGCTGTCCCTGATGTTGACGGTCACGACACGGGTGCCCGTACTGCGGACCACTCCGGAGATCAGACCGGTGGCGGGGTTGATCGACGTACCCGCGTGCAGGTTGACGGCCGAGAAGGTGTACGGCGGGACGCCCCCCATGCCTCCCAATTGCTGGCGCACGCTGTCGTACTGGTAGTCGACCCGGTCGTCCATGCCGACGACGAAGGGCTTGTCCAGCACGGTACGGCCCACCGGGGCGGCGGGCTGCGCGACACCGGCCGCTTCGGCGGGCCGCCGGAGCCACGGGCGCGGCCAGCAAGGCGCCCAGGCAGAGCGCCAGCGACGCCAGCCGGCGGGGAGTGCGTAAGGAGGCTGTCACCATGACCTCCGAACTCGTCGGGAAGCGGCGGAAATTCCGGTGTGGGTACCCGGTGCCGGGTGCCGGGTGCCGGCCGCTGTCACCCGTATGGGCAAGAGTGCTCGAGTTGCGGTGGAGCGTCGGAATCCTAGGTGGGGACGGCTCGGAAGTCGATGGCGCCCCCTCCGCTCCGCATCCGGTGGGGCTGCCTTGCCCGGCTCGGAGAATCCCGGCAACCTTGCCCGGGTGATGCTGCTGTGACTGACCTTGTGACGGAGCGGCTCGTGCTCCACCGGCTGAGCATCGGCGAGGCGGAGGCACTGGTCGCCGGGATGCCGGCCGGAGGGGTTCACCGGGCCCCCGAGTACCCGACGGACGGGGACGTGTCAGCGGCGAAGCGCTTCCTGCGTTCCTGCACGGAGGGGAGCGGTGCCCGGCATCCCGGCGCATATGAGATCCGGCGCCGTGACGACGGGTGCGTGATCGGAGGAGTGGAGTTCCACGGCCCCGCCGATGAGGACGGCAGCGTCACGATCGGCTACGGCCTGGTGCCGTCGGCCCGCGGCCGGGGATACGCGTCCGAGGCCTTGGCGGCACTCCTGGCGTTCGCGCGCGAGAACGGCATCACCTGCGTGAGGGGCGACGCCGACCACGGCAACGTCGCGTCCCAGCGCGTGATGACCGCAGCCGGAATGCGCCTGGTCGCAGAAGACGCACGGGTCCGCTACTACGAGACGGCATGGACCGAAACACCCGCGACCTGACGCTGCCGATGCAGATCCCAGAGCCTCTCCAGCCCCGGATCCGGACTCAAAAGCACCAGCCGCTGAATCGCGGCATCCGCGGAGCTCATCGGAACACCGGTCCCGTGTTCACCTGCACCTCCCGCCCGTGTCGAAGCCCTCCGGGCTGCGGCGCTCGATCCCGCCGAGACACCGCAATTTCCGTAAATCTCGCCCATGCCCAGGAACTGGGAGCCCAGACCCCGGATCTCGCCGTCCTCCTCAGCCCTTTAGTGCTCTATCGTCCCGTATGTCTATTTCGGTGAAAGTGCTCAGAAACATTCCTTGCCTCGCCTAAAGTGGCAGGCCAGCAAGTCTGCTCCCCGCACCCGCGGGGATGACCCGGTGATGTCGACGGGCTGGTCAGGCCGGTGGCGCTGCTCCCCGCACCCGCGGGGATGACCCGACCGCCGACGAATCGGTTGTCTCGTCCATCGCCTGCTCCCCGCACCCGCGGGGATGACCCCTCGCCCTACGGGTACGGCGTGCCGGACTTTGTCTGCTCCCCGCACCCGCGGGGATGACCCCTACGGCTACTCCGCGGCAACGGATGCGGCCGGCTGCTCCCCGCACCCGCGGGGTGACCCTGTGCGTGGGTCGGCGTGGGGAAGCGCCTCCCGACCCGCGTACCTGCGGGGGAGCCTCCTTGCGAGCCGATCGGGTGGCGGCTTCACGGCTCAAGGGGACGCCTGGCGTCAGCGGCCGGAGGCCGGCAGTGGGACGGGGCACTGGGCGACCTTTCGCCATCTCGCATTCGTGACGCTCGACCTGCCGAATCTCGGGGGCCGATGAGGCGACCGCGCTCCATGACGTGACGATGGTGGTGGGAGGGCAGCGCTTTCGCGTCGGGTGGTGACCCCGTCCCATTACTCGATCGTTGTGCGGTTGCGGCCCGACCGAGGGGCTTCGCCGGTAGCCTCATCCTGTGAGCTGCTGTGCTGTCCAGCAGCAGGCCTTACGTGCTCCCTGCTTGCCGGGGATGATCCTTGCGCGTGCTCAGCATGCTGGTGCTCCCCGCTTCCCGCGGGGATGACCTCTGCCTTGCCAGCTCTCTTGGCGACCTGAACCAACTGCGCTTGCTCTCCTTGGTGAAACGGGCCGAAGTGCGTTTAACCAGAAGGGAGTTGATCAAGATTTGGTTACGGTAGTGTCGGTGCTCGATGGCACCTCAGAAACCTCTGGGGTGTTATGACCTGCGCCTTCGCGCAGGTCGAGCCCATCGTCGTGGAGTCCGGGAAGACAAGCGACGGGCTCGACCTCTACCCACGGAACGGATCCGCGAATGTCTCGCACATTACTCCCAACGAACCCCCAGTGCACCAACGGGCAGCAGTCACAGTCGTGGCCGCTGCCCTTGTTCGTTGCCGTACTCACGGGCGGCGCCGGATCGCAGTTGCCGGTGGATGCCTGGATCCGGGTCGGCGTCGTCGTCGCCGTGCTGGTCATCGTCCTGCGGGCTTCACTCACACGCCTGACCCCGGCCACATGACGTTCGGAGCACACGCGACGCCCTGATCACGAACGGGCTCCCTCCCCGCTCGCGGGCGAGCGGGGAGGGAGCCCGTTCTCCGCCGGGGTGGTGAGAACTGCAGTCTGGGGGAATCGAGATGCATCACGGCACACCGCACTGGGGTGCTGCGCTGACACCCACCGCTCGTAGCGTCTGGGCCAAGTACGACAAGGATTCGGCGAAGTGGCTCCCGCTGTGGCGGCACATGGTCGACTCCGCTGCCATGGCGGAGCGGTTGTGGGACGAGTGGACCCCGCTCAACGTGCGTGGGCTCGTCGCCGACAGCCTGCCCGACGGGGACGCCGACGGCAGGCGGCTCGTGGTCTGGCTGGCGGCCGTCCACGACATCGGCAAGGCAACTCCAGCCTTCGCCTGCCAGGTGGAAACCCTGATGAGCGGCATGACGCAAGCGGGCCTCGACATGCCGACCGCCGAACAGTTCGGCGACGCCCGCAAACGCGCCCCCCACGGTCTGGCCGGCCAGGTCCTCGTGGAGGAGTGGCTGGAACAGCAGGGGTGGTCCCCCAGGGCAGCGATGACCTTCGCCGTGGCCGTCGGCGGTCACCACGGCGTGCTCCCCGGGCACGAGCACTTCCACGCCCTGCACCAGCACCCCGAACTGCTGCGGACACCCGGCCGGAGCGAACAGCTGTGGCGAGCCGTCCAGACGGAGCTACTGGACGGGTGCACCGCGGCTCACGGCGTTCGGGAACGGCTGCCGCACTGGAAGACCGTCAAGCTGCCGCAGCCCGTCCAGGTCGTGCTGTCAGCCCTCGTGATCCTCGCGGACTGGATCGCCAGCAACTCGGACCTCTTCCTCCTGTACCCCGAGCAACATCCGCGCAGCGACGCAGAACGCATCGAGGCCGCGTGGCGCGGCCTCGAACTGCCGCCGCCCTGGTCTGCACCCACCGTCCCAGCCGACGCGCAGGACCTGTTCACAGCGCGCTTCGCACGCCCCGACGTCCGACCCCTCCAGGCCGACGTCGTCCGGCTGGCACGTGCCACGCCGACGCCGGGACTGGTGATGATCGAGGCGCCGATGGGGGAGGGGAAGACCGAAGCAGCCCTCGCCGTGGCAGAGGTATTCGCCTCCCGTACGCACGCCGGCGGCTGCTTCGTCGCGCTGCCCACCAGGGCCACGGCCAACGCCATGTACGGCCGTCTGCGCCACTGGCTCAAGAACCTCCCGGGCGACGACGTGCGCACTGTCTCCCTGGCCCATTCCAAAGCCTTCCTCGACGACGACTTCGCCGAGGACCTGCGCGCCGGCTCCCGCACGATCGCCGCCGTCGACCTCGACGGAGCGCACGAATCCCTGCGGTCCGCCCACTCCGACGAGTACGCGGCTTCATCCGCGCTGGTCGCACACCAGTGGCTGCGCGGACGGAAGAAGGGAATGCTGGCGAACTTCGTCGTCGGCACCATCGACCAGCTGCTGTTCGCCGGACTCAAGAGCAGGCACCTCGCGCTCCGCCACCTCGCGCTCGCCGGCAAGGTCGTCGTCATCGACGAGGTCCACGCCTACGACGCCTACACGAGCGCATACCTCGATCGCGTCCTGTCCTGGCTCGGCCAGTACAAGGTCCCCGTGGTCATGCTGTCGGCAACCCTGCCCGCCACCCGGCGCCGGGCCCTGGCCCTGGCCTACTGCGAGGCGGCTGACGGACACGAGGCACTGGCGGAGACCGACGCCTACCCACTGGTCAGCGTGGTGGCGCCGGGGCGGGAGACGGTCATCAGCACGCCGCCCCCCGCCGCTGACCGCTACAGCGCGATCACCGTGGAGCAGCTGGACGACGGACTGGGCGTCCTGGCGGACCGCCTCGAAAGCGAACTCGCCGACGGCGGGTGCGCGCTGGTGATCCGCAACACCGTCGACCGGGTCCTCGACGCAGCGCAGGTCCTTCGGGAGCGCTTCGGCGCGAAGGCCGTGACCGTGGCCCACTCGCGGTTCGTCGACCTGGACCGTGCGTGCAAGGACGCCGACCTCGTCGCCCGCTTCGGCCCTGCGGGCGCCCGCCCGCCGGGACCCCACATCGTCGTGGCCAGTCAGGTGGCGGAGCAGTCACTCGACATCGACTTCGACTTGCTGGTCACCGATCTCGCACCGATCGACCTCGTCCTGCAGCGCATGGGCCGACTGCACCGGCACCAGCGGGGCGAAGGCCAATGCGAGCGGCCCCCACGTCTGCGCACCCCCACGTGCCTGGTCACCGGCGTCGACTGGGACACCGAACCACCCTCCCCGGTCGGCGGGTCCGCCGCGGTGTACGGGCGGTACGCCCTCATCCGTTCCCTCGCCGTCCTGCGCCCGTACTGGGACGGCGAGTCCGTGATCCTCCCGGACCACATCAGTCCGCTCGTGCAGAGCGCGTACGGCGACATGCCGCCCGCCGTGCCCGACGGCTGGGCCGAAGCCATGGACAGCGCCCGGGCCGAGCACCACCAGGTCACGGCCAAGAAGCGCAGGCAGGCGCAGACGTTCCTGCTCGACGAGGTACGCAGGCCGGGACGCTCCCTCATCGGCTGGATCGACGCAGGTGTGGGTGATGCCGACGACACCCGGGCAGGCCGGGCGCAGGTCAGGGACGGGGAGGAATCCCTTGAGGTCCTCGTCATCCAGCGGCGCGGCGACGGCACGTACGCCACCCTCCCGTGGCTCGACCGGGGCCTGGGAGGGCAAGAGCTTCCGCTGGATGCCGTGCCGTCCCCCCGCGCAGCCCGTGCCGTCGTCGCCAGCGCCCTGCGGCTGCCGTACCACTTCGTCAAACCCTGGCTCGTCGACCGTGTGATCGATGAACTGGAGCAGTTCTTCCCCGAGGCGTGGCAGACCAAGGAGAGCCACATGCTGGCCGGGGAGCTGTTCCTCGTGCTCGACGAGGCCTGTCAGACCCGTCTGGCAGGTTTCGACCTCCGGTACAGCAAGTCCGACGGCCTGGAGGTCACTCCGGCCGGCGCCGAGGATGTGAAGTTGGTGAAAGGCGTGCCAGGCTTTGATCTCGTCTCCCGCCCGTGGCTGCCCGTCCAGTTATGCGACGGATCGGCGGCGGAACTCTCCCTGAAGGAAGTGTTCGCCCGAGCAGCCGAGATCCGGCGGCTCGTCGGTGACGTACCGACCCAGGAATTCGCCTTGATGCGCCTGCTGCTGGCCATCCTGCACGACGCCACCGAAGGCCCCGAAGACATCGACGCCTGGCAGCACCTCAGCGAAAGCCCGCAGCCGTTCGCCGCGGTCGGCTCCTACCTCGACCGGCACCGCCACCGCTTCGACCTCATCCACCCCACGACACCGTTCTTCCAGGTGGCCGACCTGCGGACGCAGAAGGACGAGGTCGCCTCCCTGAACCGGCTCGTGGCCGACGTACCGAACGGCGACCCCTTCTTCACGATGCGCCGGCCGGGCGTGGAGCGGCTCGGCTTCGCCGAAGCAGCCCGCTGGCTCGTCCACGCCCAGGCCTTCGACACTTCCGGAATCAAATCCGGCGCCGTCGGTGACCCCCGGGTCAAGGGAGGCAAGGGGTACCCGCAGGGCGTCGCGTGGGCCGGCAACATCGGCGGCGTGTTCGTCGAGGGCGACGACCTCCAGCAAACCCTCCTCCTCAACCTGGTCGCCGCCGACGCAGCAGCCATCGCCACCGACAAGGACGACCGCCCCGCCTGGCGCCGCGAGCAGTGCGGCCCCGACGTGCAGAACGATCTGGCGCTCAGGCCCACCGGCCCCCGTGACCTGTACACCTGGCAGTCCCGCCGTCTCCGCCTCCACCACGACGGCCATGCCGTGACGGGCGTCGTCCTCGCCTACGGAGACCCATTGCCGGCAGCAGACGCCCACCGGCGTGAGCCGATGAGCGGATGGCGCCGCAGCACCCCCCAGGAGAAGAAGCTCGGCCGCTCCCCGGTCTACATGCCACGCCAGCACGATCCTGCCCGTTCTGCCTGGCGCAACCTCGCTTCCCTGCTGGCAGCCGACCCGGAAGTACAGCCCGTCCAGCGGGGCGAACCCGCCCAGGACCTACGGGCCGGCGTGCTCAAGTGGATCGCCGAGCTCACCCATGAACGCCTCCTGCCGCGGGAGCTGCAGATTCGTCCCCGCCTGATCAGCGCGGTCTACGGCACGCAGCAGTCGGTCATCGACGAGGTCGTCGACGACGGCTTCGACATGGCCGTGCTTCTCCTCCACGAGCACGACCAGCGGTACGCGAAGCAAGCCATCGCCGCGGTCGGGGACAGCACCAGGGCGGTCCGCGCACTGGGAGACCTCGCCGCCGACCTCGCCGAGGCCTCCCGGCGGCACAACGAAGCACCACGGAACACGGCACACGACCTGGGTTTCGGCCTGCTCGACGGCCCGTACCGCCAGTGGCTGGCTGCTCTGGGCGGGACCGACGACCCGGCCCGGGCACGGGCCGCGTGGCAGCGCACGGCCTACTGGATCCTCCGCAACGCCGGCACGGGGCTCCTCGCCGATGCCAACGGGACCGCCTGGCTCGACAACGCCCGCTCCGAGCGGGTCTTCCACGCACGCCTCAACAAGGCCCTCGCGCTGCGCAACACCACCGCGTGCGAGCCGGGCGCAGCCGAGGACGAGGCCGACCTCAGCAAGGAGAAAGCCCGATGACCGAGACCGCGCCGCAGATCCCGGCGCCCACCCCGCCACCGGAACACGTCCAGGACCGGGCCGCGGCGAAGGAGAGCGAGCAGGGGCCGCTGCGCCGGGCCGTCGCCCACCGCATCCGGACCGTCCAGCACGATTACCGGAACGACGGCCCCCAGGCCGCACAAGTCCTCGCACGCCTACGCAGGGGCATCGGTAGGCAGGCGACCGAGACGCCGGACCTGTGGGGCCTGGTGGGCATGGAGCAGTTCTACGCCGCCCAGCCCCAGGGGCAGCACCTGGACGAAGCAGACGCGCTGCGCGCCGAACGTGCCGCACACGTCGCCGTGACCCTGTGGGCGCTGCACCAGCAGTCGAACCGGGCCAAACGCATGCACGTCGCAGACGGGGCCTCCCTCGGTACGGCCGTGCGACGCCTCATGTCCGGCGCCGACTCCGACGAACAGATCCGCAAGCGACTCTTACGCGCCGGAACGGCAACGACGTTCGACGTGCTCGCCCAAAGGCTCCGCGAACTCGTGGTCCTGCTGCGGACAGCCGAGATCCCGCTCGACTACGGCCTCCTCGCCGAGCAGCTCGACCAGTGGCAGCGCCCCGGCGGGCCCGGCCGAGTGCGGCAGGCCTGGGGACGCAGCTTCCACGCCGCCTACAGGGCCCCGGCCGGCACCGACCCGCAGCAGAGCGGCACACCCGGCCAGCCGGAGAACGACGCCAGCACGAACGAGACGAAGGACGAGACATGAGCCGCACCATCCTCGACGTACACATCCTCCAGACCGTCCCCCCGAGCAACCTCAACCGGGATGACACGGGGGCCCCCAAGAGCGCCGTCTACGGAGGCGTGCGCCGCTCCAGGGTGTCCAGCCAAGCCTGGAAGAGGGCGACCCGTAAAGCCTTCGAGGAACTGCTCGACCCGGCCGACCTCGGGGTGCGGACGAAGAAGGTGGTGGACGCCCTCAGCCAGCGCATCGTCGCGCGCGAGGACTCATTGACCCCGGAGCAGGTCTGGCCGATGGCCGCCGAGATCGTCCAGATGGCCACCGGCGCAAAGATCGAAGCCCCCGCGCGCAAGACCTCCGGGAAGGGTGCCAAGGGGGATGCGGGTGACGAGGCGCCCCAGCCGCAGGCCCCGCAGTCCTCGTACCTGCTCTTCCTCAGCGCCCACCAGCTCGACGCGCTCGCAGGCCTGGCGATCGAGGGCATCGCCAAGAAGGCGGAGCCGAAGGTGTTCGTCAAGGAAGCCGACGTCAAGGCACGGGCCAAGAAGGCGGCAGCCACCCGGCACTCCGTCGACATCGCCCTCTTCGGCCGCATGGTCGCCGACAACACCGACATCAACGTCGACGGCGCCGCGCAGGTCGCCCACGCCCTGAGCGTGCACCCCGTAGACCTCGAAGCGGACTACTTCACCGCGGTGGACGACCAGAACAGTGACGCCGAACCCGGAGCAGGAATGATCGGGACGGTCGACTTCAACTCCGCCACCCTCTACCGCTACGCCGCGGTCGACATCGACCTGCTGGCCAGGAACTTGGACGCCGGCCTGACGGAGGACGAGCGCGCTGCCGAGCCGGTCCGCCGTGCGGTCGAAGCCTTCGTCGAAGGGTTCACCCTCTCCATGCCCTCCGGGAAGCAGAACACCTTCGGCAACAACACCCTCCCGGACGCGGTCGTCGTCAAGCTGCGCTCCGCCCGCCCGGTGAGCTTCGTCGGAGCCTTCGAAATCCCGGTGGTCCAGGACGGCACGATGGAAGGCCACGTCCCCGCGGCTTGCCAGGCCCTGGCGGCGCACGTCCCGGCCGTCGAGGACGCGTTCGGCGCGACGGCGGACCACACCTGGATCGTGCGCGTCGGCGAGCAGACCCGGGCACTGGCCCCGCTCGGAGAACAGGTCAACCTGCGCGAGCTGGTCACCCGAGTCGGAGAGGCCGTGGCCGACCGTCTGGGGAAGCGAGGATGAGCGTCCTCGTCCTCCGCTTGGCGGGACCCCTGCAGGCGTGGGGGTCCTCCGCCCGCTTCGCGCGTCGCACCACCGAGACGGCACCGACGAAGAGCGGGGTCATCGGCCTGCTCGCCGCCGCGCTCGGCCGGCAGCGCGATGCCGACCCGTCCGACCTCGCCGAGCTCACCTTCGCCGTACGCATCGACCAGCCCGGCACCCGCCTGCGCGACTTCCAGACCGCCCATCACCCCGACACAGGGAAGTCGATGCCCGTCTCGGAGCGCTTCTACCTCGCCGATGCCGTCTTCGTCGCGGCTGTCGCGGGTGACGACGACTTCGTCCAGGCCCTGGACACAGCCGTACGCGCCCCCGTCTACCTCCCGTACCTGGGCCGCCGCTCCTGCCCGCCACAAGGACCCCTCGACCTGGGGGTCAGAGACGGGAACGATCCGGCCGCCGTCCTGCGCGCCGAGCCGTGGCAGGCCGCCGCATGGCACCAGAAGCGGAGCCGATCGAAGGCGACGGTGTCGCTGTCCCTGCTGGCCGACGCCACCACCGGACCCCGGACCGGGACCACACTCCGTGACCAGCCGATCAGCTTCGACCCCGCCCACCGCCGGTACGCGCTGCGCACCGTCGTCACGACCTCCGTCGACGTCGACAACCCGCACTTCCGTCCCGCGGAACCGCCGAAGCACACTCCGCGACGGCCGGTGCCCGTGCCCCGACACACCCCCGAAGCCCACCTCACCCCGCTGCCCATGCAGCCCCCGCTGAACGGCCGCTGATGCACCTGACCCGATTCCGAATCAACACCGCGCGTTCGGGCGCCCGCCACCTCCTCGCCTCACCGCAGCGCATGCACGCCGCAGTGATGTCGTCCTTCGCGGGCGTCCTGCCCAGCGAGGACGCCCCCGCGCGCATACTGTGGCGCCTCGACCACAACTCCCGCGCGGAAGTCGTGCTCTTCATCGTCAGCGAAGACCGCCCCGACCTCACCCACCTCGTCGAACAAGCCGGCTGGCCCACCACCGCCGCCTGGCAGACGTACGACTACGAGTCCTTCCTCGACGGGATCACCGAAGGCGGCACCTGGGACTTCCGACTGACGGCGAACCCCGTCCACCACATCCGCCGCACCCCGGACGAAGACCGCAAGCGCACTGCGCACCGCACGCCCCGCCACCAGGCGGCATGGCTCCTCGCCCGACAAGAACAGGCAGGCTTCCGCATCCTCGAAACCCCCGCAGAGCGCCGCCGCCTGCAGCAGGGCGACGAACACCAGCTGGTGGTCCGCGACGAGCGGCGGCACCGGTTCGACAAGACCGAGCCGGCCACGGGGAAAGGCAACCGCGTACCGCTGGTGACCGTCACCTTCGACGGCCGCCTCGAAGTCACCGATCCCGTCGCCCTACGCCACACCCTGACCCGAGGACTCGGCAAGGCGAAGGCGTACGGCTGCGGCCTGATGACCCTCGCCCGAGGCGGTGCCCGGTGACCACCGTCGCCCAACGCCGCGCCTCGTCCCCGCGCGAGCTGACCCGCGCCGCCGAGCGCATCTCCTTCGTCTACCTGGAGCGGTGCACCGTCCACCGGGACGCGAACGCCATCACCGCCGAGGACGCCGACGGCACCACCCACATCCCGTCCGCCACCATCGGCACCCTGCTCCTCGGCCCCGGAACCCGCATCACCCACCAGGCCATGGCCGTCCTCGCCGAAAGCGGAGCCGCAGTCGCATGGGTCGGCGAACAGGGAGTCCGCTACTACGCGGGCGGCCGCGCACTGAGCCGCTCCTCGGCCCTCCTTGAGGCACAGGCCAGCCGATGGGCCAACCGGAGCACCCGCCTCGAAGTCGCCCGCGCGATGTACCGCCTCCGGTTCCCCCACGAGGACCCCTCCGGCCTGACACGGCAAGGACTGCTGGGGCACGAAGGGCAGCGCGTCCGGGAGTGCTACCGACACCAGGCCGCGCGCACGGGCGTGCCGTGGCGCGGACGCCACTACGTTCCGGGCGACTTCACGGCCGGCGACCCTCCCAACCAGGCCATCACGGCAGCAGCCCAATGCATGTACGGGGTCGCCCACGCGGTCGTTGCCGCCCTCGGTTGCTCCACCGGCCTGGGGTTCGTCCACTCGGGGCACGAACTCTCCTTCGTCATGGACATCGCCGACCTGTACAAGACCGACATCGGCATCCCCGTCGCCTTCGACGTGGCAGCCGAGGGTGACCACGACATCGGCTCCCGCACCCGCCGCGCGCTGCGCGACGCCATCAACCGAACCGGGCTGCTGGACCGCTGCGTGAACGACATCAAGCAACTCCTCCTCCCCGAGGGCGAGACCACCGACGGGGAGAGCGACGACCGGGTCACACTTCAATCGGACAGGGATCTCGCCGTACCCGCAGGCAGGAACCACGCGGACTACGCGGATGGGACCTGGTGACCGTCATCATCCTCACCCAGTGCCCACCGGGCCTTCGGGGCTTCCTGACCCGATGGCTCTTTGAAATCTCCCCCGGAGTTTTCATCGGAGGACCGTCCGCCCGCATCAGGGCGACCCTGTGGGAGGAAGTGAAGCAGTACGCAGGCATCGGGCGGGCCCTACTCGCCTACAGCACCAACAACGAACAGGGATTCGCCTTCGAATCCCATGACCACAAGTGGCACCCCGTCGACCACGAAGGCATCACCTTGATCCACCGCCCCAACAACACCCCCCAGCGACAGCCCAGCCAACGCGGCTGGAGCACTGCAGCCAAACGACGCCGCTTCGGCAACCGCTGATGCCCGATACAGCCCGAACGTCTGATTCTCCAGAAGTCCCGAAAAACCTGCCAGCCAGCAGATAAACCTGCAGGTCAATAACCCTGCTCCCCGCACCCGCGGGGATGACCCCGATCTCGTGCTGGAACGTGTCGCTGCGGGCGCCTGCTCCCCGCACCCGCGGGGATGACCCCGAACGTACAACCCCGCCAACTACAACGACCGGCTGCTCCCCGCACCCGCGGGGATGACCCCCGGCGTCCGGCTCGGTGCCGGTCTCCTGGACACTGCTCCCCGCACCCGCGGGGATGACCCCGGGCACGTCGGCATCGCCACCAGTAACAGTCACTGCTCCCCGCACCCGCGGGGATGACCCCTCCCCGTGCGCGAAATCGCCGCTGGAGGCGGCCTGCTCCCCGCACCCGCGGGGATGACCCCATCGGCACTGCGGCGCCGATCATCGCGCTGAACTGCTCCCCGCACCCGCGGGGATGACCCCGGGGGCCCGGATTTCTTCCAGACCCTTAAGCGCTGCTCCCCGCACCCGCGGGGATGACCCCCTGCCGACGCTCTACTTCAGCGCGGACATGTCCTGCTCCCCGCACCCGCGGGGATGACCCCTCGACGCGCGACCACAGGGTGACGCCCTCGACCTGCTCCCCGCACCCGCGGGGATGACCCCAACCTCAAGCGCACGCTGTTTCAGGCCCTCAACTGCTCCCCGCACCCGCGGGGATGACCCCGGCGTCGGGCAGATCGGCGGCGGCCGGGACGACTGCTCCCCGCATCCGCGGGGATGACGCCGACCGGGGGTGGATGTTTGCCGGGCTCGACGGACCCGAGGTCCGAGTCCGTCGGCTGGGGCCGGGGGCTGACGCCCCAACCCGCCAGTGCCGCCGACCGTCGGGGCGGGACGCGACGAAGCCGGGGTGCCCGTAGGGCGTCCCGGCTTCGTCGTCGATGGCGAGGAAAGCGGGGGGACTAGTTCAGTGGAGTGGTGAGAAGGAAGTCCGCCCATGGCCTCGCCGGGGCCAACGGTAGCAGTCAGGCCGGGATCAGTGCGCGCAGGTTTTCCGGGGTGATCACCACTGACTGCGGGTGAAGTCCTTCCGGGCGCTCCAGGCCGATGTACGTGACCGGGCCGTTCGGGACCTGCGTGCCGTCCCACCACGTGGTGGTCGTGGCCCGGTCGGCCATCAGGCCGATGAGGTGTCGGACCGTCAGCTGGTCGCGTTCGACGATGCCGCGCACCAGGGTGGCGACCGACACCCTGTTCTCCTCGACCCGGTTGGCGCTCGGGTTGCCCTTCAGGTACAGGTGCAGCCACTTGGCGCGCCACTTGCCGTCGTCCCCGCGCAGGAACACCAGCGGCAGGGCGACCCTGCCCGTTCCCCGCATCTGCGACTTCATGCGGACCGTTCGCGGCTCGAAGGGCCGGCCCTGCTGATCGGCGTCGCGCAGCATGAAGCCGAAGAACGACTCGGCGACCTCCTCGAAGCCTTCCCCGGAGAAGATGTTGACCTGCGGGACGATGAAGTCGCCGCGTACGGCGTTCAGGCGCAGGTTGATGAACTCCGAGGCGCCGTCGGGCGCGGGGGCGTCGGTGATGTCGCCCGAGTGTTCGCCTTCGAGGTCCTGCAGGGCCGTGTACGACAGCCAGGTCAGGGTTTCGTACGACCCGTCCAGCATGAGCGCCGACAGGTCGAAGTCGGTGCTGCGCTGCGCCTGCCTCCAGTGGACGAAGAACCGCAGCAGCTCTCCGTCGACGGGGGAGAGGGAGCCGCGGGGGAGTACGCCGAGCCCGGCGGCCGTCGCCTTGCCGCTGAGCGGCAGTGCGACGTCGAGGACGGCGGGGTCGACCAGCAGGTGTCCCGGCTCCGGGAGCCGGCGGCGCGTCTCGGCGTCCAGGGCCGCGACGAGGCGCTTGGTCTCGGGTTCCGGAACGGGCGGGCGGGTGTCAGTGGTGACCCAGGCGCGGCCCCCGCGGTTGACGAAGAAGCGGCGCGGGCGCGGTATCCGCTCCTGGGGCCGGTTGTGGAAGTGTTCGCGTACCGACAGCAGGACCCGGCCGGAGACCTGCGGGGCCGCCTCCTCGACGGCGGCCACGACCGCATCGCGCTCCGCCTGCCCGGGGCAGGCGCGCAGCAGCCGGTCCAGGGAGCGCAGGAGCTTGCCCGGGGCGGCGGACGCCAGCAGCCGTGCTGCGCCCGTGACGTCGTCGGCGCCGAGCAGTTCCTCGACGCGGCTGTCGAGGGTCCGGGCCTCTTTCTCGCCGCGGGCGACGGCGAACACGTCGGCGGCGTGCGGCCAGCGCGGGTACTCGTGCGGGTGGAGGCGCTCGCCGAGGCGCTTGAACGCCTCGCGGTGCGCGGTGACGTCGGCGAGTTTGGCGGGGGACGCGGCGACGACCGCGTCGAGGCCGGCGAGGAGGGCGCGGCGGACCGGCCGGGGCAGCGACCGGAAGCGGGTCGGTTCGGCGAGGGTCACGTCGCCGTCCGACAGGGCGCAGGCGAGGCGCAGGGCGTCGGTGACGGTGTCCAGCAGGAGGTCCGCGCCGCGGTCGAGGCGGGCGCGGTTGACGACGGCGCGGTTCTCCCGGACCGGGATCTGTGCGGGCTGGGGGCCGTCGGCGCAGTGCCCGGCGAGCACGGCGAGGTCGCGGAGGCCGTCCTCGCCCAGCGGCGTGGCACTGCCTGCCAGGGCCAGGTACAGGGCGGTGGCCTCGGCTTCGGGGGTGCCGCCCGCGTGCAGGACCGTCATGCGGTCGCCGGCGGCGGCGATCAGCTCGTCGTGCGCGGTGAGCATCTCTTCGTACGCGTGCCGGTAGGTGCCGTACGTCGGGAGGGTCAGCAGGTCGATGACGCCGGACCGGAGCTGGTCGAGGGTGCCGGCCCGGGAGGCGTCGTCGTCGAGCGCCTCGCGGATGCACTGCATCCAGAAGTCGAGCGTGTCCGGCACGTTGGCCGGGAAGTCGACGAAGTAGACGTTGTGCTGGACGTGGTCACCGACCATCGCGCGAACGGTGTCGAGCGTGCGTGACGCGGTGTCGAGGACGGTCTCCTCGGCCAGGCCCGAGAGGCGCTCCAGCAGGTCCCCCGAGAGCTTGAAGCCCACGGACATCAGCGCTGCGTCGAACCGTCGTGCTGCGGCGCCGCCTTGTCCGGCCGGCCCGGAGGGGGCGGGGAGGCGGTGGGTGTGCTGGATGACCAGGGATTCTAGAGGGTGGGCCATCCGCGCATGATCCCAGACCGCCCGACGGGCCGCACCCACGTTTTCGAACACCGGGGGCCGGCCGCAACCGGGTGCCCGTTCACCCCCCGGCTGCGAGGGCCATTGCTGTGGCCTGGAAGCGGCAGACTCCGGCGGACGCTGCCGGCGCGGCACGACCCCGCCCCCACGGGAGACTGCCGCCGGCTTACGAGACCGGGGAGGTTCGAGGGAGGCGGCTCCCCGCCTCTCCGACTCGCAGAACGCTCAGTCGAGACAGAACTCGTTGCCCTCGATGTCCAGCATCGGGATGCACGCGTCGTTGCCGTCGTACAGCGTTCGCACGTGTACCGCGCCGAGCGGGACCAGTCGTGCGCATTCGGCCTCGAGTGCGGCGAGGCGCTCCGCACCCACGAGTCCGGTGCCGACCCGCACATCAAGGTGCAGCCGGTTCTTGGCGGCCTTCCCTTCGGGGACGCGCTGGAAGTACAGTCGCGGGCCCACACCTGAGGGATCACTGCACGCGAACCACGAATCCCGCTGCTCAGGTGGCTGCGAGCACTTGAACTCCTCCCACGTGGCGAACCCCTCCGGTGGCGGCGGTACGACGTACCCCAACACCTCGCACCAGAAACGAGCGAGGCGCTCGGGTTCTGCGCAGTCGAAGGTGACTTGGAACTCCTTGATCGCTGACATCGGCGCACCATACCAAGGGGCTCAGGGGGCTCAGGGGGCTCTGCCGCCCTCTTCCCAGGGTGGATCCGCCCGCCACAGCGTCGCGACAGGGGCACTTGGACACCGAGTGATCAAACCGGAAGAGCGGGTTGTCCCGACAAGGTGTTGGAGAAGTGCCGGTCGGTTGCCGTTGGGGCTGCGTCGAGCTGCCGTGAGGAAGCTCTGACAAGATGACGCGATGTTCGACTTTGGCATCGCGGGTTACCAGCCGTTGTGGTTGAACCGCCGCAGCGACGTCGTGCGGGAGCATGCGCATCGCCTGCGTGGTCTTGCCGGCCGGACCCTGACGAGGGTCTGGGTGGTTTGGGACCGTCGGGATGACGAGTGGTTCTGTGACTGCCCGGTCCTGTTCGACTTCGAGGGCGAGCGGGTTGAGATCAACCACCACAAGTTCGACGATCTTTCCCTCACGTGGAACACGATCGACCCCAGTGGCCCTGTCCGGTGGCCCGGCTTCGACCTTCAGTGGCAAGCCGCGCCTCTTCCTGGACTTCAGGCTCAGTTGGGCCTGCCTCTCAAGGAGGTCGAGCTGCTCGAGTGGACGGGCGGGGATCTGGCGCAGGGAAACGTCGACGTCAGCTTCGTTTTCGAGAAGAGTCGGGTAACCGTCTTCAATGCTCTTGACGAGAACGGGCTGAGCTTCGCCCCGCCTGATCGGCGTCAGCGGTCCCACTCGCTCCACTGAAGCGGCTGGAGTCAGGTATACCGCCGGTTTCGGGGTGGGTTCCCGGGTGGGCCTGCGGCTTGTGTGGTCGATCATCGCGGCGCGGATCGTGGCTTCGCAACGGTGCGGATGGGTTTCGTAGTCGCGGATCTCGGCGTCGATCCCCAGGGTGGCGCCGGGTCGACGGCTGTGGCGTTCGCGGCCCGTGATCTTCTTCCGAACCTGTCGGGTGCGTGCGCTCGTCCGGCACGGGTGCTGGGGGGAGCCCGTTGCTGCCGTGCCGGACGGGGTGCGCGGGCGGTCAGCCGCCGTCGACGTAGGCGCGGGCTGCCACCATGACGTCGCGCCAGCGGCCGTCGGCGATGCACTGGGCCGGCGCCTCGTCATCGAGTTGCGGGTTCATCCCGATCATCCATGCGCGTGCCGTGTAGAGGCTTTCGGCGTCCTGGATGAGCTGGAAGACCTGCAGCGCGGCGCGTAGGCGCTGCTCGGATTCGGGGCGGGGCATGGTGTCGCCCGATGCCCACTTGCCGACCTGCTTGGGATCGCTGATGTTGGCGATCCGGGCGGTCAGGCGTTGCCCCAGGTTGTCCTGGAGGAAGCGGGCGATGTCGCTGATCTGCATGCGCACGGTGGTGACGTGCGCCCGCTGGGCGCTGGCGACGCTCCTGGCGACGGAGGATGCGGTGTCTGAAGGCATGGTCAGGTCTCCCTCGTAGCCTTCACTGCGCGCCCGTCCGGTGGCGGGTCGCGTGTTCAAGCGACGGGTTGTCGGGGTGTGCGCCCAGGACCCGGCGGCTGTCGCGTGGCTGCCGCTGCGAGAGCAGGCAGACGGGACGGCTGGGTATCGGTGAGCTGCGAACGCTTCGTGAGTGGTTCCGACCCGCTGGGAAGCGTGACCAACGCGGGTGCGGTGTGTGCCTGCCGGCCGGCGTCAGCGGTCGGCGCTCAGCACGGTTGTATTCCGGTCCACAAGGATCCGGCACATGGCTGATGGGGTAGAGCCGGGAGCGCAGCGGGGCCGTGGTGGTCCGTGCCGTCGGCTGGGAGTGCGGCCCTTGCTGCGGGTGGTGGTGCCGCGATGCGCAGCACGAACGCGGCGGCTAAGCACGCACTGACGGCGTTACCGATGGTGCTCATGAGATCCCCCACATGCTCCAAGTTGCTGGACGTACTGTCCAGGTTACCCATTATCACGTTCCAACTCCACCTCTTACGCAGAACCCGACGGCTTCTCGACGAAAAGTCAACTGGCCTGTTTGAGCAGGTACTTGCCCCATGACCTGCATGTACGCCATCGGTCCGGGTGGGGGCCGATGGCGTGGGGCGGCCGGCAACGGGATTGTTTTTCGTTCCTTCGGACGATTCGGGCGGGGTGGTTTTTGGGGTTGGCTTCCGGTGTCTTCCGGGGTGGGCAACGCGAGGGGTCGAGGGGGACGAGGGGGGCGAGGGGGCCGAGGGGGACCGCTGCGTGGGTCACAGCATGGTGAGCCCGAACTCGTCGGCCACCCCCCGCAGTGCCTCCGAAGTCGGGAAGACCAGGCTGGACTCCAACTGCTTCAGCTCCAGGTCGTTGAAGACGGCCCAGCACTGGCGCATGCCGTAGAAGCGGGAGCGGTAGGCGATGCCGTGGATGAGGCGCTCCTGGTGCGCGGGACCGGTGCGCTGGGTGATGGCCCAGGCCGAGATCAGCCGGGTGATCCGCCGGTTGGGGCCCTGGACGTGCTGCGTGGTGAGCCTGTCGACACCCTGCTCCGCCAGCTTCGCACTGAGCTCGTCGGACAGGGTCTTGAGGGTGCGGTCGTCGTCCACGTCGAGGAAACGGGCCTCCTTGGGAGGCTGGAGACGGACCAGGGTGTGGCTGGTGCTCCAGTCGCGGGGCAGCTTTCCGGGAGCGAGGAAGGAGGGTTCCTGCCAGTCGTCCGCGATCACCTCCAGCATGTCGGGGTGCACGCGGAAGGGGGCTAAGGCCTCTGCGAAGCACCCGTCGGGTTCGGAGGCGCAGTAGAGGGTGCCGTAGCTGGCCAGGCTCCAACGATTGCCGCCCTTCTCGGCAGCGTCCTCCGAGCTGATCGTTTCGTACGTGACCGGGTGCGGCGACTTCCCCAGACGCCAGACGCCGTCTTCCGGCGCGGGTACGAGGCTGACGTCCAACTGCGTGGTGTCCCGACTCATGCGGCCGCTCTCCTTGCTCCGGCCGTCCCTGCGGGCAGTTCGGGCCGGTGATGCTCGTGGGCTCGTGCGGCGGTCCGGGCCGGCAGGGCGGTCCGCTGGGAGAGCCGGTTTCCGTGACGGTGTTGCGCTCATGAGGATGAGGACCACTCATGTGCTGGGTGCTCGGCGCGCGACGGGTGGGAGCGCCGTACGGCGGTACGGGTCCGTGACACGTGCCGAACGATCATTTTTATGCTCGGGTACGACCGAAGCGAGCCGGTTGCGGTGGTCTGAGGGGGCGCACGAGGGAACGCGGGGGCGCACACGGACGTGATCAGGGTCCGCCGGGCAGCCGGCACTCGGAGAGGTCGACCTCCACGACGGCGGCGCCCGCGTCCCCGGTGAAGGAGAGCACGACCCGCCCGCCGGCTCCCGCGGGACGGGCGGCGATGCTGCGGACGGGGCTGCCCGTGGCGAGCAGTAGACGGCACAGCCCGGTGGCGGCGTCCCAGATCCGGATGGTCCCGTCGCCCGCGGCGCCGGCGACGAAGCTGCCGTGGCCCTCCGCGTTCCACACGGCCAGGGCGTGCACGGCCGCGGTGTGGCCGGTCAGCGGCTCGCCCAGGGGCCGGCGCTCGCGCAGGTCCCACAGCCGCACCGTGCCCGTGTCACCGCCCGTCGCCAGATACGGCGGAAGGCCGCCGAGGGGGCAGCAGTTGACGGCGACGGCGTGGACGAGGCCCTGGTCGCACCGCACGGGCTCGCCCAGCGGTCCCCCGTCCGCGTCCCACAGGCGCACGGTGCCGTCGGTGCCGCCGGAGGCGAACCAGTCCGCACCGGACCCGCACGAGACGGCCGCCACCGCCCTGACCCGCCCTTCGTGACCGGTCCACTTCTGCAACGGGCCCGGGCGGTCCAGGTCCCACAGCACGACCCTCCAGTCGTCCCCGCCGCTCAGGAGCAGATGCCGGCCGTCCGCGGTGGTGCACGCGGCGAGGGCGCGGACGGGAAGGGAAGGGACGTGCCCTTCGAGGACGTCGGGCAGGAACTGCCGGGTGCCCGCGTCCCACAGCCGGATACCGGGGTCCCCGTCTCCGGCACCGGCCACCACCAGGAGGCGGCCCTCCCGGCGGTGGGCCCAGACCAGGGCTGACGGCGCCCGGCCGGTGTCGATCCGGGTGACGCCGGCCCCCGTGCCGATGTCCTGGACGTCGATGTCGGGACGGCCGCCACTGAGCGCGAACCAGGAAGGGGCGGCCGGATCCACCGGGTCCGGCAGGAGCAGCGCTCCGCCCGTCGGGGCCGGCTCGGCAGGCGTGCCCGCGGTGGCCAGCGCCCTCTCCAGGACCTCCCGGTTCCACAGGCGCAGCGTGCCGTCGCCGGACGCCGAGGCGAGGATTCCGGCGTCCGGAGGAGCAACGGGGCTGAGCGCGGTCACCGCCGCCGTGTGACCGCTCAGCAGTCCCGGCGGCCCTCCGGCGGCGATGTCCCACACGGCGATGTCGCTGCCCGTGCCGGCCGCGAGGACGTGCCGCTCGCCCAGAGCGAGCGCGACCAGGCTGCTCACCGCCCCGGTGGTGCCGGTGAGGGTGCAGTGCAGTCCGCCGGTGCCCCAGACGGTGACGCTCCCGTCCGCATGGCCGGCCGCGACCGTCCCGGGTCGCGTGGTGGGGGCCAGCACCCATGCGGCGCTGGGGAGTTCGAACCGTGCCACCTCCTCGGACGCCGCGGTGTCCCGGAACACCAGCGACGACCCGTCGGCGACGGCCAGCAACGGCCGTCCCGGCGGCTCCTCCACCGCGGCCAGCCCGGTGGGGCTCGTACGAGGCGGATGCGGCGGATGCGGCGTGAGAGGTGTACGCGGCGTACGCGGTGTACGCGGTGTACGCGGTGTACCGTCCGGCAGGGTCAGCAGGGGTTGGGGGCCCATCCGCTCGTTCCACCAGACCACCTCCCCGTTCCCGTCGGCGCAGAGCACCGCGAGCTCGTTCCCGCCGTCGCGGTACGCGCACACGTCGGCGATCCAGATCCCGCCGGGCCGGTGGACCTGGTCGACGAGGCTTCCGGTCGCGGGGTCCCAGAGGCGGACGGTGCCGTCCGCGCTGCCGGACACGAGCAGGGCGGACTGCCCCGGGCGCGGCGCGTCAACCAGGTGGCGCACGGCTCCCTCGTGCCCCCGGATCCGCTCGCGGACCGCCGTCCCCTCGACCGCGTCGACCAGTTCGATACCGCCGGCCTCGTCGCCCACCGCGAGAGCGGGGCGCCCGTCGGGGGCCGACACCGCCGTCAGGGACCGTACCGTGGTGTCGAGGGTGACCAGGACGTTGACGGGCGGCGCCCACCGGGACCACAGCACGCCCAGCGGCGTGGCCCGGCGCGGAGACGCCAACTCCTCGGCCGTCCGCGGGCGCGGCTCACCGGGGAACCGCAGCGCCGTGTACGCCAGGTGCAGGCTGGCCAGGCGGGAGGGGTGGTCGGCGTGGTGCAGATAGGGCTCCACCGCCGCCCACGCTTCCAGCCAGTGCCTGCCGTCCCGCCCCCGGTCCGGACCCAGCAGGCCGCGGACGGGGCTGCCCGTCAGCCACGGCAGGACATCGGCCGGCACGTGCGCATCGTCCAGGACCCCGCCCAGCCGGGCGTGACCGGCCAGGTAGCGCCGGACGTACGGGTGCGGGGCGGTGCCGGCGGTGTGCGGCGCGGCCAGTTCGGCGAGCGCCCGCGCGATACGGGCGTGCACGGCTGTGGCGGCGGCGTCGTCGCCGCCGTACACGTCGCACCCACCCGCCGGCCCGGCAGGCTCGTCCCGATCACCCGTCATCCCCATCCCCCCACCACGCCCGGCGCGGGCGACGGGCCGAGCGCGCAGGACGGCGGCCAACCGCTCGTGCGCCGGCCGGTAGACCCGCTGGTCCTCTTCTACGTCACGGGTGAGGTACCCCGCCAGACGGCCTCCCAACAGGGTCCGGATCTTGGCATCGGCGTCGTCGAGGGCCTCCCCGAGCAACGCGGACGCGACCGCGGGCCACACCTCACCCCAGGCGATGCCGCGCCCCTGCGCGAACGCCGTCGCCCGCAGCAGCGCCCGTGCCTCGTCCGCCGCCAGGCCGTCCTCCGCCGACCTCGCCAGGTCGGCTTCCAGCAGTCCGGTCGTGCCCTCGCCCAACTGTGCGAGCCAGCGCGCGTCGCCCAGTAGCGGCGGTCCCGCGCCGCGCAGTTGGTGCGCCGCCACACGGGCGTCGAGGAAGGAGCGTCCCACTGCCCCGGCCACCGTTTCCGCCACCTCGGTCAGGTCGTGTCCCGCCCAGGTGGCCTCCCCGTACAGCAGGGCCCGTACGTACCCCTCGACGTCCTCGCCCGTGTCCTCGCCGTCGGTGCGCAGCACGGCCGCCCCGCGGAACGCGCCCCGCAGTCCGTCCAGGAGGTCCTGGCCGCCGTCCGGGACGAGGCGGTCGCCCTCGCCCGGACCGCTGCTGCGGACGGCGACGACCAGCCGGACACCGCGCCGCACCGGCGGGGGTGCGGTGTCCGGCTGGTCGTGCCCGGGGTCCGGAGCGTGGCCCGGGTCCGGAGCGTGCTCCGGGGGCGGCTGACCCGGTGGTCGATGACCCCCGCCGGGCCGTACGGACAGGTGGCCGGCCAGCGGCACAAGCACCTGGTGCAGGGCCGCCCCCGGGTCGGTCGCTTCGTCCAGGGAGTCGACGACGATCGTGACCGCGGGGCCGGGCGAGCCCAGGAACTCCCGCAGCCCCAGCTGCCAGCGGCTCATGTGGTCCCGGCCCGAACTGTCCGGGGAGACCCCGAGCTTCTGCCCGATGACCCGCATCAGGCCCAGTGCCTCCCGGTTGCGTGCGGTGACCGCGATGGTCACCGAGCCCTCGTCCGGGACGGTCTCCGGCGGGCAGTGCCCCACGGCGGCCGCGAACAGGTCCGACTTCCTGAACGTCGCGTCGCTCAAGGTCACCGCGCGGCCCAGGAGGGCCGACTTCCCGCTCGCGGTGGTCCCGGTGACGACCAGGACCCCGGGTGCACCCCGCAGGAAGGAGACCAGCGAGGCGTTCAGGTGCTTGCGGCCCGAGAAGTACCATCCGGTGTCGTCGGCGCCGGTGCGGCCGCTGGCCTTCTCCAACCAGTAGCCCATGTCGTCGAGGGTCGCCGCCACTTCCTGGCGGCACTCCTCCACCGCGGCCGGCTCCGACCGGTACCCCGGGTTCGGCAGGGTCGGGGTGGGGACGTGTTCCTTCCCCATGAGCACGGCGCAGTCGACGGACAGGTTCCGTTCGAGCCTGGCGCCGATCGTCTGCGTCGCCTGGTACAGCGCCCGGCTGAACTCCGACATCGTCAGGTACCGGCGGGTGTTCCCTCCGGCCGTGCGCAGCCACTCGTGCGCCTCCCGCAGGACGAGCGCGAACTCCCCGCCCAGCACCCGCATCTTGGGCGCCGCCGTGACCAGGACGTTCAGCGTGCCGTGCGTGGTGCGTTGCGTGGCCAGGTCCCGTGAGAGTTCCAGCAGCTCCCCCGCCATGTCGGCCGACTCGCACATGTTCACGATCACCAGGACGTCCCGGGCGTACGAGTCGAGCGCGGCGATCACGATCTCCGTCGTACGCAGACCCGTCGCCAGGAGCCGGTGCGTGTCGGTGTCCTGCAGCACCGCGAAGTGCTTCGCCGCGGCCGAAGTGACCCCGTGGCCCGACACGTACAGCACCAGCGGGACGTCTTCCTCAGCCTCCCGGATCCCCGACTCGGCGAGGAAGCGCTCCACGTCGTGACGGCTGGTCACCGGGTGGGTGGGCGCCACCTTCACGAAGCCGGGACCGTCCGGCGGCCGTTGCTCCCACCACAGGGACACCGCGGCCAGTTGCGCGCCCAGTGCCTGCCGCAACGCCTCCGTACCGTCCTCCATCGCCAGGACGAACAACGTGCCCCCGGGCGGCGCCGCCACCGCACCGGCACCGTCGGACAGCGCCGGATCCGGAACCCCTCCGGCGACCGTGTCGGCCGGCGTCACCGGCACCCTCCCGGGACCGGCCAAGCCGATCCCGCCCCGCTCCCCTGCCACGGTCCCTATTCTTCACTGCCATGAACGCGCACCCGCACCCGCACCGAGCCGCCGCCACCGCCACCACGACCACCGCGGCTGCTACGACCGCCGTCGCTGCCGCCGCGCAGCAGCTGCGGGACTCCGGGGAGTTACCCGAGTACGTCACCCAGGACGCCGTCGTCGTCGTCCCCGGGATCATGGGCAGCACCCTGTACGACACGACCACCGGCAAGGACGTCTGGGGGATCGGCGGCATCTCCTGGCTGCTGAAGGCCTGGACCACGCCCTCGGGCCTGAAGTCCCTCGCCATGACCGAGGACGAGCTGGCGGGCAAGACCGGCCGGATCAAGGCGACCGGCCTCCTCAAGCACTCCGCGTGGACCCCGTACCTCGCCGGCAGCGAGCCGTACACCGATCTGGTCGAGACCGTGCGGTCCAGCGTCGCAGACCCGGCGGCCGTGTGGGAGTTCGCCTACGACTGGCGCCTCCCCGTCGCCGCCAACGGCCGCCTCCTGGCCGACGCCGCACGCCGGCACCTGACCGAGTGGCGCCGCCACCCCGCGCACGCCCGGGCCCGCCGCCACCGCGCCGACCAGCGAGAAGGACGGCTCGTCTTCGTCGCCCACTCCATGGGCGGACTCGTCACCCGCGCGGCACTCGACCCCGCCCACGACAGCGACCTCCACACCGACACCCGGGGCGTCATCACCCTCGGCACCCCCTTCCAGGGCTCGGTCAAGGCCGCGGTCATCCTCGGCACCGGTCGCGGCGCCCCCGTACCGCTCCCGCACCGCAAGCTCCGCTCCATCTGCGCCACCATGCCCGGCCTCCACGACCTGCTGCCGCAGTACAGGAGCCTGCGCGCCGGGGGCGACGTACGCCACCTCACCCCGAGCGACATCGCCGCGATCGGAGGCAGCGCGGAGCTGGCGCGCGACGCGGCCCGCTTCCACCACGGTCAGAGGAACATCAGCCTGCCCGACCACCGCTCCGTAGTCGGAGTCAACCAGCCCACCTGGCAGAACCTGACCGTCACCGACGGCCGGGTCGAGGCACACTACGACGGAGCCCGGTCGAACTCCGACGGAACCCTCATCCGGGACCGGCACGACCGCCTCCGCTACTTCCGGGTCCACGGCGACGGCACCGTGTACAAGGAGTCGGCGGTCCTCACCACCGCCGTCACCCACCTGCCCCTCCAGCACGGCGACGTCGCCAAGGCGCGGACCGCTCTCGATGCTGTCACGGAGATCCTGCGCGAGGACATCCACGGGGGGCCGCCCCAGGGCGAAGCCGGCTGCGGCCTGACCGCACCCGACTTCGTCGAAGCCGGCCAGACGTGGAAGATCCAGCTCAGCGACGTCGACTCCCTCTCGGGCCTGACCTGCCGCATCACCGACCTCGACAACCCCGGCCCCGCCCCCCAACTGGCTCTGACCTGGGAGGACGGCATCGCCACCGCGAAGGCGGCCGTACCGGCCCCGGGCCTCTACCGCATCGAGGTGCACACGGCCGACGGCTTCGGCATCACCCAGCTCGTCATGGCCGCCGAACCCGGACAGCCCCTGGCCGAAGCGGAAGCCTGACGAGCACGGGGCGCGCTCCCCGCGGCGGGGACGACCGGCCGAGGGCCGTCTCGTCAGTGGTCCCGCACGGTCGGCGTCGCGACCGGGTCGGCGCTCGCTGCGGCGAGCCGTCGGCGGATCCGGCGGACTGCCGCGGCGTGCGGTCCCTGGAGGGTGACGACCGTGGTCAGCAGCTGCTCGCCCAGCTGCTGGCTGAGGGCGGGGTCCGTGATCGTCCGCCAGAGGCCGTACGTGCGGTGGACGGCGGCTTCGGTGTCGGGGTGGTCCGGTCCGTGCAGCTCGGCGCGCAGGCGGAGCGCGTGCAGGTACAAGTCCACGGCTGCACGGTGGTCCCCGGCCAGGCTGGCCAGGTAGCCGCGCACTTCCCGGATGTCCGTGGTGGCCGTGGTGGCTGTCGTGCTCTTGGCGGCGGTGGCGGCGCTGCCGCGGGTGGCCGCGGTGTGCTCGGTGTCGAGCTGCTCGGCGAGCACCACGGCCTCGTCCAGCCTCCCCTTCCCGGCCAGGGCGGCAATGGCGGCGATCCGCGCGGGTACGTCCACTTCCCCCACTTCGCCCACTTTTCCGGGCGGTTCGGCGGGCGGTTCGGCGGGCGGTTCGGCGGGCGGTTCGGCCGGCGGCGTTCGCGACGCGGCGGACGGTGTGGCCCAGAAGTCTGCGGTGACCACGCCCCAGGGCAGGAAGAGTTCGTTGCTGCTCACCAGTTCACCACCCTGCGGATGCCGGTCACCCGGGTCATGTAGGACGAGGAGCCGCGCCAGCTGCTGTACGGCACGATGCGGGTGCGGACCCCGGTGCGGGGTGCCTCGATGAGCATGCCGGAGCCGATGTACATGCCGACGTGGCCGGGTCGGGCGGCCGAGCCGTCCGAGCCGGCGTTGAAGACGAGGTCGCCCGGCTTGGGGCTGTCCAGGTCGACGTGGAGCGGCAGGTTGATCTGGTCGAAGGTGACGCGCGGGATGCTGATGCCCGCCGCCGCGTAAGCCCGCTGCATCAGGGAGGAACAGTCGCACCAGTGCGCCGGGTCGGAGCCGTGGGCGTCGGTGCAGTCGCCGCCGAGGTGGTACCAGCCGTCCTTCTGCTGCAGCGCCCAGCCGACCGCCGTACGGACCCGGGGCGGGGTGTCCGGGGGCAGGCTGAACCCGGCGGGCAGGGCGACGGGGCTGCCGTACCCGCCGTTGCCGCCGTCCCCGCCGTTGCCGGGCGCGGTGTACTTCGCCGACCTCGCCATGATCTTTTTGACGTAGTCGTACGTCTGTCCTGCGGCGAATCCGGCCGGGGGAACGCCGCGGAACTGTTCGACCCGCCCCCAGCCCGCGTTGTATCCGGCGAGGGCCAGTTCGACGGGTGATCCGCTGTACTCCGGGTGCTGTTTCGCGGTCTTCAGCAGGCCGCACATCATGCGGCCCTGAGCGGGAATGGCGTCGGCCGGATCCATGACGTCCTTGTCGCCGTCCCCGTCGCCGTCGACGCCCTGAGCGGCCCACGTGGCGGGGATGAACTGGGCGATGCCGTAGGCGATGGGGGTGCCGTCCGCGCTCCGGGAGACTGCGTACGGGCTGAAATGCGACTCCGCCCAGAGCTGCGCGGCCAGGACCGACGGAGGCAGGCCCTGGTCGCAGGCGGCGGCCGCGGCCAGGATGAGGGGCGCGTACTCGGCGGGTACGCCGTCTGCTCCGCCGATCCTCAGCGCCCCCGCGGTCGGCCAGGTGCCGATGCCACCCTTGCTGTCGTCCTCCGTGAGGGTGGCGACGAGCATCACCATGCCGATCCCGAGGGCCAACGGAGCGGCCAACGCCCCCGCAGCGGCCAGCCCTAACCAGCCCTTCACCCGCATCGATCCCCCCGGTCCCGACCCCGTCGCTCGTTTGCGTCCACGAACGTTCAATCCGGCGCATCGGGACGGCGTTCGATCCCGCTGCGGTACGTGGCGGACCGTGACAATATGCCATTGCCGCCCGGTGGTTGTTGTTGAGTATCCGTCAATCACGTGCCGTAGGCGGGTCGGTGTAGGGTGCGCAGGCGCTCGGGGTGCCGCGTCGACGCAGATGCGATATTCACACTAGTGATGGCTTCTGTGGGGTGCCGCGCGCAGAGCGCGGTGCGTAGTGCGTAGTGCGTAGTGCCTAGTGCATGGTCCGCAGTGGGCAGTCGGGGGATTCGTGGGGAAGAAGAGTGAACCGGCCCTTGTGAGGTTGCCGGTGTCGGCGCGGCTGGTGGTGCCGGTGATGGCCGCTACCGGGGGCAGCGGCCGCTCCACCGTGGCGCACCTCCTCGCCACCGCGATGGCGCCCCTCGCCGAGACCGTGGTCGCCGACTTATCACCGCGGCTCAGCTCTCCCTGGCCCTGGTGGACCGCGGATGACGCGCAGGCCGGCGGCCTCGCCGCGCTCCCGCCCGACCAGCCGCTGAGCCGCGCCGACATCCGCAGCGCCGCCGCCGTCCGGCAGGCAGCGGCCGACAGCCACTGGTCGGTACTGACCGACGCACGCGCATGGCACGCCGCCCCGCTCGACCTGCCCGCCGACCCCGCCGCCTGGCACCAGCTGGCCGCCGCCGGCGGCTGGCAGCTCCTCCTCGCGGACACCGCCCACCCGGTCGCCCACGACCTCCTCACCGCACGCTGCACCGGCCTGCCGGGCCTCACGCGCGCCTGGTGCGCCCTGCCCTTCACCGTGCCGGTCCTGTGCGCCCAGCCCACCGCCGCCGGAATCCAGGCGCTGCAGCAGGCCGTGATGGTGCTCGACGCCGAGGGCCTGCCCCTGCAGCGCACGGTTGTCGTCTTCTCCGCCGCCTCGGACGGGCGCCTGCCGGCTACGGCGCAGGCAGCCGCCACCATGCTGACCGCCCGCGCGGCCGCCGTGGTCCAGCTGCCCCACGACGCCGACATCCGCACGCACGGCCTGGCCGCCCCGCCGTCCCGCATCCACGGCCGTACGCGGCAGGCCGCCCGCGAACTCGCCTCGGCGGTCCTGGCCGCCGCCGGCGAAGCCTTCGGCGAGCCGCTGCCGGACGCCCCGCAGCCCGCCGCTGCCCCGAATCCCGCACCTGCCGTTCTGGACGAGGAAGACCCGACCCGATGAGCCACATCCTGACGACCCTGCACGCTGTCGCCGCCGACCCCGGCCTCGCCATCCTGGCCGACGGCCCCGTGCCCGCCTTCAACCCGGCACTGCCCGACCCGGTCAACAACAGCGCCAAGACGATCCTGTCGTGGACCGCGGGCGGCGGCCTCACCCTCGCCGTCCTCGGCGGGCTCAGCGGGTGGGCGCTGACGGCGATCGGCCACAACACCGAACGCGCCGCCTTGGCGGCCCGGGGCAAGCAAGGCGTGCTGTGGAGCCTGATCGGCGCCGGGGGCATCGGCATGACGTCCTCCCTGGTACTCGCCGTCTACAAGATGTCGAAGGGCAGCTGACCGTGGACGCCTCCCCAGGACTCAACGCCCGCCGAGCCCGCTTCATCCTGGCCGGCGGCGCCGTCGCAGTGGCCGGGCTCCTGGTTGCCGGCGGATTCACCGCCGCGACGCTGATGAATGGCGGCGATGCCAAGGGGGAGCCACGGGCTTCAGCCAGCCCGTCTGCTGGAGCGCCGGACACCGCCTCGGACACCCGGGACGAACTGATGACGCCCCAGAAGGGCAAGAAGCTCCATCTCAAGAAGCCCACGGGCCAGAAGGACGGTCTATCCACAGGCTTTGGGTCATCACCCGTCGGTGGGATCTCTGCAGTCGTCTACTTCTGGGAGGAGTACGCCTGGCTGGATGACGAGAAGGCCCGCCAGCAGCTCAACGCCTTCGTGGCCAAGGACAGGCCGGGGTACGTGGACCAGAAGATTTCCGAGATCCGCAAGACGCGCGAAGCCATCGGGCTCGCTCCATCGGGGGGCATTCCGGCCGACATCAACTTCACCACTTCTGTCACCGCTGCACGTGTGAAGACCCTCAAGCCACCCGGGCTACCGGTCGGCGATGTCATGCAGGTCTGGCTCTCGTACGACCGCTTCGCCACCGGGCCCAAGGGAGGGCGGGACGAGAATCCGCTGCGCGGCGAGACTCAGTCATTCGTCATCAAGGTGGAGGGCGATTCATGGAAGCTCACGGACGAGTTCGACTCTCTGGGTGACTTCCCGCTCGCCTACGAGCCCAACAGCCCATATGCCTGGTCGGATGGTTGGGCTCAGGTGCGTCATGCCTGAGCGTCGGCAGTGGTCAAGCCGCACGTTCGTCGTCCTGTGCGCCCTGTTCGCGCTAGTGGGGTCCGACGCCGTTCTCACTTTTGCTGTAGCGGCCGACGATCCCAAGTATCACGCGTCCGTTGGGCCGGCGGATCCCATTCCGAAGGAGTGGGCACACGAGCAGTACGTCGGTCTCAACTCGAACGGCAAATACTGCTTGTTCGAGCGGATCAACGACCGCACCACCTGCCACTTACCGGGCCCCGGTGACCCTCCCATCCCCGGCAAGGGTCGGCTGCTCATCTGCGAGGGTGCCGACGGCAACGGTGCCCGGGACTGCGACGAGAAGGGCCAGCGCGAGGCGGAGGCCCGACAGCTGAAGCTATGGCGTGAGGCCTTCTCGGAGCAGGACGAGAAGAAGTACGCGGAGCTGATCGAGTTCGTCAGCGACTGCGTGGCCAAGAAGGGCCGGCCCTTCACCGTGTGCAAGAAGGAGGGCACCGGCAAGTTCGGG